>JBKCDO010000278.1:0-5189 GCA_046304755.1 Flavobacteriales bacterium | reverse complement strand
GTGCCGGATAGGTATTTGAAAATGCCGTTGTGTTTGTATTCCTCTACATTTTGAATGCCTTTGAATTCGGGGGCAGTGGTGCTCAGAGGTTTCGTTGCGGTTAAAATTTGAATCTGGAATTTCACCCCTTTTGAAATGTTCTTGCTCGGCACATCTGACGGCTTATTGATGATTAATCCAGCTTCATTATCTGCCTTTGGTGGCTCTGCTTTCGCATTCGTAGTAGCCTCTGCTTTGGGCGCTTCAGGTTTTTTTTCCGGGGTTGGTGTTGTTTTCTCCTTGGGCTGTTCAACCTTCGGTTCTGCTTTCGGTTGTGCCTTTGTTTCTGCAGTGGAATTGGTTTTTACCGGTTCTGCCGGTTTCGTTTCCGTTTTCGGTTTGGGTTTTTCCTCTGCTTTGGGCTTCTCCTCGGACTTACCTTTTGTATCGGCTGCGGGAATATCTGTTGGAGCCTTGGCAGATGGTGATTCTTTTTCTTTGAAATCACGGAAGGCGCGGTAAATCGCCGAAGCCATGTAGGTTTTTCCTTCGTCACTGTGCAGGAAGTCTTCTTCTTCCGCGTTGGTCAAGAATCCCAATTCGACCAGAATACTGGGCATATTGGTAAAGCTGATGACGTAATAACCGGCTTGCTTCACACCGCGGTCTTTACGCCCGACGCGGCTGCGGAATTGATCCTGCACGTTCTTGGCGATGTTGATGCTCTTGTCCAGAAATGCATTTTCACGCATACTCAGGATGATGTAAGTGTCCGGATTTTTCGGGTCGAAACCTTTGTAGTTCTTCTCGTGATCTTTCTCAAGATAAATCGAGGCGTTCTCGCGCATCGCAGTGCGCAAGCTTTCCTCTGACTTGTGCAAGCCCATCACAAAGGTCTCGGCTCCGGAGGCGGACTTATTGTCGTTGGCATTACAGTGAATGGAAATGAAGAGGTCGGCCATCGCCTCATTGGCGATTTCTACGCGGCGCGCCAGCGTAGGGAATACGTCCGTTTTGCGGGTATAAACAATCTGTACTTCGGGGTAGTGAATGCGGATGTACTCGCCCACGATCAACGCTACGTCCAGAGAAACATCCTTCTCGGTTTTGAGCAAGCGCCCTGTTCCCAGGTTTCCGGGATCAGAACCGCCATGACCGGGGTCGAGCACGACGATGAACTTCTTTTCAGCCACGGTGGAGGGCAAGGTGGCCGACATTAAAATGACGCCCAGCACAAGAAACAGCGTCGCCAGACGTTTACGCCGCGCCGGTTGTTTGGTCAGTTGCCCTGTTGTTCTCTCTACGTTATTCATAGCTTTGAGGCCGATTTAACTCAATATACAAAAATATTTTCATCACTTGATTGGTTACCCGGCCATTCGCTGTCTTTTCACCCTGTCCTTGTTGATAATGGCAGGATTGCTCCATGGCCAAAATCAGGGTGACTCCACGAACGTTAGTGCAACCGATACTATTGTGGTTACCGATGACCTCGGCTTAGATCACCCTGTTGTTTACGAAGCCAATGATTCGACCGTGGTAGATGTGCTCAATGAGGCGATTTTGCTCTACGGGCAGGCAAAAGTGGTGTACGGAGAAATGACGGTTACGGGTGATTTTATTCGCTTTTCGCTGGATGATATGACTGCGCACGCGGTGGGAAAGCGCGATAGTTTGGGACACATTGCCGAGCGCGCAACATTTTCCGAAGGAGATAACCAATTTCAGGAAGATTCACTGGCGTACAATTTCAAATCAGGGCGAGGAATCAGTTACGGTGTTCGCACTGAACAGGGTGAGGCGCATTTGCTTTCTGCGGTATCGAAAAAGGCGGCTAACAATTGGATATCGGTTGGTAAGGGAAAGCTAACCACGTGTAATGCGGAAAATCCGCACTACCATTTCCAACTAAGCAAGGCTATGGTCATCCCGGATGAAAAAGTGGTGTCCGGTCCGCTGTATCTGAAGTTCAGAAAAATACCGACACCGCTGGCCCTGCCATTCGGCTTTTTCCCCAATAAGCAGGAATCAGTTCAGGGCATTCTGTTGCCCGGTTATGGAAACGCGCGTGAGAAAGGGTTTTTCATTCAAAATCTGGGTTATTACTTGCCGGTGAATGATCACATGGACACGAAGTTTCTGTTCGATGTTTACAGTCGTGGAAGTTGGGCGGTGCGCAATGTGACTTCCTACAAAAAGCTCTACAAGTACTCCGGTAACTTCAATGTTTCCCGCGTGGTGAATATCAATGGTATTCCTGAACTTCCTGATTACGGAAAGTCAACCAACTTCAATGTGCAATGGACCCACAATCAGGATAGCAAGGCACGGCCGAACACCACGTTTTCATCCAGCGTGAATCTGGGAACCCTGAATAATTTTCGAAATAACCTCAACACCTCACAGCAGGATTTCTTGAGCAGCACGTTTTCATCCCGCGTGCAATGGACCAAGCGTTGGCCGGATTCTCCGTTCAATTTGGGTCTCACGGCGGGTCATACACAAAACACGCAATCGCGCAATATTCAGGTGACGTTGCCAACAGCAAACTTGAATATGTCGCGCATTACGCTGGGACGTTTGGCAGACAACAATCTGCGCATGAAAAAATTCCTCGACAACATTGGTGTTACTGCTTCGGCTGATTTGCAAAATGCGGTGAGTGAAAATGAGCGACTCTTTGCATTGAGTAAAATAGATACGCTCTGGCAACGCAGCCGCAACGGATTGCGCATGCAGGCGCAGGCGTCGACGTCTATGCGTGCCAAGCAGTATGGTACACTGACGTTATCCTTGAACAGCTCGTTGATCAACACCTTCAAATACTTGCAGGCTTCAGGTATGAATGAGCAAGGCGCATTGTTGCTCGATACACTCTACGGATTGCGCAGCGCGTTGAACTGGAGTGCCAGCGGAAATTTCAATTCGCGTTTGTATGGAACCTTCAACTTTGGGAATAATCGAGCGCTGAAGGCCATTCGCCATATGGTGCAGTGGAATGTAGGAGCCAGCTTCACTCCGATGACAGATTACACTTCCGGTATGTACACTTCGACCGGAGAATTCGTGGGTTATAATCCGTTTGATGTGGCTGCGTTTTCACCCCAAAATGCACAGCAGCAGTTGAATTTGAATTGGAGTTCCACCAACAATTTTGAAGCAAAAATCAGGGACAACGAATCCACCAAAGTCAGTTACAAGAAATTGAGGTTATTGGATAGTTGGAAAAAATCGCTGAGCTACAACACGCTTGCGGATTCATTGAATCTGAGCAATCTTTCCATGAGTGCGTTTACCACGATTGCCAAAAACATTACACTGAATTACAATTCGACGTACAGTTTTTACGAGCGCGACTCGCTTGGCCGTGAGGTCAATCGTTTTTTGGCGGAAACGCAGGATAAGCTCATGCGCATGGAGGGCTCGAACCTGGCATTGGGCTTTACGTTCAGAAGCAAGAACAAAAACAACCCTGACCGTGCAGACGCTACGCCCACAGCCGCGGAGGAGGAGATTATTGCGAAGAACGGAGATAATCTTATTGACTTCAGTGTGCCCTGGAGTTTGAACCTCAATTACAACATCCGCTTGAGTAATGTGTGGAGTACCTTCCAACAAGCAGATTCTTTAACCATGAAGCAGGCGCTAACGTTCAGTGGTGAAGTGACCCTCTTTAAGCATTGGGCCATCAGCTTCAACAGTGGATACGATATGAGTAATCCACGGTATGAAGACTTGGCGCTTGCAGACTTTGGATTACGAGATTTCACCACCACCAATCTCGGTCTGCATTGGGACTTGCACTGCTGGGAATTCTCGATGAACTACGTGCCCTTCGGCCAACGACAGAGCTACATGATGCAGCTCAATATCAAGTCGGCACTGCTTCAGGATTTGAAGATTCAGAAGCGGGGTAACCTAGGTGACCCGGGATACTTATACTAGTGAAATGGTGAATAGTAAATGGTGAATAGGAAGGCGCAAGAGCAACAGATACTATTCACTACTCACCATTCACCATTCACCATTCACCCTTTAACCAAGGAACTCCACTATAAGGAAAATGACTCATTTGCGATTGTGTTGATTTCACTTGGCTGAATGGTTTTAGGAAAAAAATCGAGTACTTTGTCACGTTTAGGGGGCTGAGATGATAATAGCGTCATAAGGCAGAACATTTTGCCACTACACAACCCAAAATTCAAACACTATGAAAAATCTAATGAGCATTAAATCCATGCTGTTCGCATTGAGCACCGTGGCACTCTTAGCCTCCTGCAAGAAAGAAAATGTTGATGAAACCATTACGGTAATACCACCCACACCGGCGGCCGCTAAAGTTGAAGGCAACTGGGAAGTCTATCGAATTGAAAAGCAAGAGTTGGTGAGTGATTTAGTAGGTGGGCAAATCGTTTGGTCAATGGAATGGCGTGATCAAACACCATTAAACGCTGAGGATATTACCATGACGTTTGAGGGCGATAAAACATTCCAGGAGTTCTATGCCGAAGTACCTGTAAGAAATGGTAACTGGGAGCCCATTGCGGAGAATCCGAACCAGTTCACATTTACCATCAATGCCGGCGGTGATTGGTCACCCATACAAGATACCTATACACTTCAATTGGCTTGCGACAACACCATGTCAGTGAAATATCGGGTCGAACCTCCGGCGGGCAATCACAATTTTCAAAATGAGGAATGGTATGTTACGTATTATTTCAAAACTCCGGGAACTGTTCCGTGTGATTCACTTGTTGATTATAACGTCAACTAAAAAATTGACAAGACGTGTTTGATGAACCTCTTTCAAAAAGCAGACGGTAGCGCTTTTGTATGGCAGTTTGATTTTTGTGTGTTCGAGAGCATATAAATAGTTGTCAAGAGAAATTCAATTGATTTAAAAATAAATCCGGCAGACTCGTATGTCGGATTTTCTTGGTGAATATGCACGTATCGAAGGAATGTATAGACGGTTGTTTGAGAGGTAATCAGGCAGCTCAACATGAGCTGTTCGACTCGCTGCTGCCTTATTTGAATTCGATATGCAGGCGTTATTTGAACAATACGTCGTTAAGCCGCGATGTCCTTCAGGATTCCTTTATCACCATTTTCGATAAGATTGCTCAGTATAATGCGGATAGGGGAGCAATACATTCCTGGTGTAGTCGCATTGTGATTAATAATTGCTTAAAGCAGAATAACAGAGG
>JBKCDO010000277.1:0-11950 GCA_046304755.1 Flavobacteriales bacterium | reverse complement strand
CATATGCACCCCTTCGCACCTCGCCCTTCGTCCTTCGCCGTTCGTCACTAGTACACTATCTTAAGGTCCCCCGTCGCCGTGCGATACATCTCCCCTGCTACCAGTCCTCCGGCGAGGGCCGCGGCATTGTCGGCATATACCGGCAGTGCGTTGTTGCGAATGGTTCCTGCAGCGGCAGCTTCGTTGGCGCGGTAGGCATAAGGCACCGACATCAGTTGTTGGGTGCCCATATCCACGTAGCCATTGCCCAAGTCGATTTCCACTTGCAAAAACTTGGTGGTGCTGCTCCACACGATGCTGTCGAAAGCAGAAGTGATAGCAGTGCCTGCACCAAAGTAGGTGTTGAACAAGCCAATCTCGTTGGTGGTGAGCGAGTGCGTTTCGCTGAACTCAGTAGCACCGGTGGGCGTGCCCTGGTGCAAGGTGAAGCGCACGTTGACAGACGAGCTTGCAATGGCTTGTCCTTGGGCATCGCGTGCCACGGCTTGGTAGCTGATGCCGCGGGGAACGTTAGCCAATGGCCCTGTTGTATTTCCTCCACCGCCCGCTGTCGGATCACCGGTGCTTTGCACGGCGTAAAGTTGGGTGACTTCTTCGGGCGAGAGTGCGCGGTTGTAGATGGTGATGTCGTCGATTAGTCCAAAGAATGCTTGTGTAATACCTATAGCATCACCGCAACTTCCATTTGTGCTAAATGCCCCTACTTGCAAGGGAGTTTGACTACAATCGTCAAACACATCATTATGCAGTATGGAATTATCTAATATGCCATCTAAGTAAATTGAAATGCTACCTGACGAATACACGCCAATTAAATTCACCCATTCTTCACTAACAATACTCGAGTTGCCCGGTACAATGGTGAACTCGCCTGAACTGCGTTTAAACTGAAATGCAGCATTATCAGACCCGGGCGTGTAGTCAGAATTGCAAACCAATTGCGGACGACCATTAGATTGACCTAATACCAATCTTTGTCCATCGAAATCATTGCCTTTTCTAATCCATACTGATACACTTGCTTCTATGCCTCGCCACAAATCACTGAATGGAATATCAATATGATTATCGACGCCATCAAAACCATAAGCACTCCCCGCATTTCCAAAGCGGTCTTCAGCGAGTGTTGCGCCGTTCACAGTGCCGTTGTTTCCGTTGCCGCTTTCATCGTTGGCGTTGCCGCAGAACGGCCAGTAGCCCACGAGTCCGTCTTGCAGGTTAGCAGGTAAGTCGAGGCAGGCAGCGGGTGTGGTGCCGGTGTAGAGGTTTTGGATTTCTTGTGGGGTGAGTGCGCGGTTGTAGATGGCGATGTCGTCGAAAAATCCTGAATAATACTCCGTCGCACCACCGCCCACATCAGCACCAAAATAAAAATTCATCGTACTTAAAAAACATGTGAGTGGTGTCGCGGTACTCTGTGATCCAATCAAGTTTCCATTCACATAAAAAGTTGTAGTTTGACCCTGAATTACATAAGATAAATGCTGCCAATTACCTAAGCTTACTCCTGAAGCATTAGCGGAATTTCCGGCTGGTGCATATGTACCCGAACAAGTCATGGGGCTATATGCTAAACCGTTTGTTGACCAATACAGGGAAAATCTTAGTGAGCTACCAATTATACCATATTGAACTTGATTGTGCACACTGTAAGCGTTGGGTAGAGTCCAAAAACTGATTGAGAAAACGTCTGTGTTCAAATTATCATTTCCCGGAAGTGTAATCTTCTGATTAGACCCATTAAGGGAAACCGCAGAACTACTGTTATTTAATCGATCGTTTGCAAAAGCGCCGTTTGAATTACCATCATTCCCATTCCCGCTCTCATCATTCGCATTGCCATTAAAAGGCCACCAGCCCACGAGTCCGTCGGCGGGGAGGTAGGAAGGGAGTTGGGCGTGAGCGGAAGTGCAGATGAGGGTGAGCAATGCTAGCGCAAAAGTCAGGTGTTTTTTCATGGGTTAGGGGTTGAAAGTGTTATGGGCGAAGATAATGCGAAAGGGGTGAAGGATGAGGGGTGAAGGGTGAGGGAATAATGAACGGGGGAGTTTCGTAAGAAGGGCGAGACCCATCCCCGGCCCTTCCCAAAGGGAAGGGAGATTCCTTCGCGCTAAAACTGATAAGGCGCATTGACGGGTTGCTGTTGTGCTGCAAACCCATCCCCGGCCCTTCCCAAAGGGAAGGGAGATTCCTTCGCGCAAACGTTCATCGATGGTTTGTTGACGGTTTGCTTTTAAAATCCTCACAATTGCCGGAAGGGCTCCCCTTCCCTTTGGGAAGGGGTCGGGGGATGGGTATCCGGTATAACAGCAACATGTATGTGCGATCACTCGCCACTCGCCACCAGCTCCGCCATCCGCCAATCCATCTCGCCATCGATATCAATCGAGCACTCCGCGCTCATCACATACTTGCGGATGCGTGTGAAGGATGATAGCGGTTGCTCGCGCAGGCGTGAAGCGCGAATGATGTAGATAGAGCCGTTGTAGGCGTAGACTTTCGGACAGTCTTGTCGGCGCGTGAAGTGCGAAGGCTTCGAGAGATGCAGCAGACCGTTGGCATCTTCTTCAAACAAATTGAAATACGGATTATCGTGTGCTTCACGCACCGATACCACCAGGTCGACATCGTCGGTAAACAACGCAAGCATCGCCTCCGCATCTTGCTTTCGGCGAATGGGTGAAGTGGGTTGCAAGAGCACCACGGCATCATAATGCACGCCGCGCTCGGCGTACGTATCCAGCGCATGCAACATCACTTCACGTGTGCCGGCAGTATCTGAAGCAAGTTCATCAGGGCGGCGCAATGGATGGGGGATTCCGCATTGCGCAGCGATGGTGAGCACAGCATCATCATCACTGGTAACGCAGATGTCCGAAGCATCACTCAGCGACAATGCGAACTCAATGCTGTGCTGAATCAGTGGCTTTCCCGCAAGCACACGCGTGTTCTTTCCCGGCAATCCCTTGGACCCTTTGCGCGCCGGAATGATGGTCAACATCTTCATCAGAAACGGATGTATTTGATGTCTTCCTGCGCTTGAATATAATCGGCGTATTTCCCGATGTCGAGCCAATAGCCCGTGTGCGGATAATGAATGAGCTTGCCTTGTTCAGCAATCAGTTTCTCCATGAAATCCGTTGCGTTATAGAATCCCGATTGAGGCAACCACTGCTTGAGCGCATCCCGTGAAATAAGATACATCCCGGCGCTCACGTAATAGTTGTAGCCGGGCTTTTCGACAAACCCGAGCACGCGTTCTTCCTGCGCTTCCAGCACGGCATACGGCACTTGCACGCGATACGGAATACTGGCCACACTCATGTTGGCACCGGCCGCGTGATGGTTGGTATAAAACTGCTCGAGGTCAATGTTGGTGAGCAAATCGGAGTTAATCAGGAAGATGGTTTCTTCTTCAAATGCAGGTATCAACGACAACGCGCCGATGGTTCCCAGCGGCTCATTCTCTTCCACATAGCGAATAGAAATTCCTTTGCTGCTGCCATCGCCGAAGTAGTTTTTAATTTGATCGCCGAGGTAGTTGATGCTGATGTAAATCTCGCGCACTCCGAATTGAATCAAGCGATCAATGTTGTGTTCGATGATGGGCTTATTACCCACATGCAACATCGGCTTGGGTACCTTCTCGGTGAGCGGTCGCAAGCGTTCGCCCTTTCCGCCGGCCATGATCACCGCGGTAATCGGAAGGATGGTTGTGATTTTTGTTAAGTCAATTACATCAATTAATTCTCCGTTTTCTTGAAGAACCGGCACGAGCGTAACATTCTCATTCCTAAATCTCCGTAGTGTTGCGGGACTTATTTTTTTGGCTTTTACGGATTTGAAATTCGCGAACATGAATACACAGACCTCATGAGAGATTTCATGATCTCTCAATAGTCCTCGGCGGATGTCGCCATCAGTCAGTGTGCCTAAAAGATGGTTCGAGTCATCTACTATGAACAAGATTCTCTCGGCAAGCCCAGGAAGTGAATCCAACCTTCTCAACGCTTCTCGCGCAGATTCATGAGGTCCAATAATATGTTGACGATATGTCTGAAGCATCTTAAATGTTATCTGCCAATCTTATTTATCAATCCACTTCAATAGTTGGAATGCCTCAGCGTATTCAACTCCGCAAGATGCCCCTCGAAAAGTGGCCAGTGCCTCCAGGTTTCTGATACTCCTTGGAAACGGATGCTGTCCAAACTCCGATTCATAAATCTTTGCCAGTTCCACTTTCTCGGTAAAGAAGTCAGAAATATCTACGAAGTAATTGGGAACAAATGCTCTTTCAGCCAAAGCGGGAGCAAACTCAGTTTCCGAGAGCGTTTCATACATCAGGACCTTTTTTAGAAAAGGATACCTAAATGACTTTGTGCAAGCCATAACAACATCAAAAATTACTCGATGATCTGAGTGTGCATCCGTTCTATTCATCGTGTAAATAATTTCCGGTTGAAACTCATTCATCACAGCTGAAAGGCGTGGGACCATGTCAATGATACTCTCACCGGACAAAGTCATGGTTGGATAGAGAAACTTGATTGTCTTTTTAAAACCTGTCTTTTCACTGACTTGATCAATCTCCTTGGTTCTTTTTTCAATCACTTTTTCATCAAATCCTTGACTCGCTAGCATATCGGTTATAATCAGCCAGCAAACCTCATCACCGGATGCAATGTGCTTCAACAACGTGCCTCCTGCGCCGATTATCTCATCATCGGGATGAGCGGAAACTACCAAGACTTTTGACATTGATTTCGTGTAATTAAGTTTTTAAATGGTTTACTGCCGATACTTCAATTAAAAAGAATACGTAATGTTCTTGTGTATTAGATCCGTGTCAATGGTAATATTCTTTAACACATCAATGATCTTCTTTGCGCTGCATCCATCTCCATAGGGGTTTATCATTCCTTTTAATGATTCTTTAAATCCCGGACTTAAAACTTCATCAAGTGCTTCACTTATCTCTTGACGTTGATTGCCGACAAATCTGACATTTCGGGCGTGTATTCGTCCAAGCTGACGAGAACCAATATTCACTACCGGCAACCCCAGCGAAGGTGCTTCAATAATACCTGAACTCGAATTCCCCAATAAACAGGAAGCATGACGCAAAAGATTTACGTACACAGTTCGGTTCAAATTCTGAAACAAAAAAAGCTGATCATGTAATCCCGCATATTCGTGGTAGGCTTCAATGATGGCATTATTTCCGGCATCCGAGTTGGGATAATTGATCAGGCATTTCATTCCGGTTGCAATGATGGCGTCAAGTGTTTGCCGTATGTTTCTCGCTTCGTGATCATAATCCGTAATAATGGGGTGCTGTATGAGCACTAAGTAGTCTTCATGTAGCGGGAATTTTATTTTCTCTGACAGTTCGCCTCGGGACAAATTGGGAATCGATAAGAATCGGTCGAGGGCAGGATTTCCGACCGAATGAATTCTCCAAGCATCCTCACCCAACTTCAACAAGGTGTTTCGATGCTCCTCCAGAATAGTAAAATGCAGATGGGCAAGTTTACTTGTGGCATAGCGCACCGAATTATCAATATTACCGTCCTTCGCGATGTCCCCGCCTGCGATATGCGCTACCGGAATATCAATGTATGCACCCGTAAGAGCCACTGAAAGGGCCTCCTCCCGATCCCCTACCACCAGAATGATATCCGGCTTGACACGATCGAATGTTTGTGCAAATCCAGCGATTTGATTACCCAGAGAAAGTGCTCTACCAATTTTCTTATCAGAATGAATCAGATTGTACACGCGATCAGCAATGACAAATCCATCAGCCTCAATAAAATCAACCGTATGACCATATCGCTCAGAAAGATGCGCCCCTGTGACCAGAACCTCCAAATCGAAGTCGGCGTCATTGCGTATACCGTCGAGCACCGGAAACAAAATATCATACTCCGATCTAGCTCCTGTTACCGCAATTATTTTTCTTCTCGTAGTCATAGATTAATAAATATCAGAATAGCCTAGGCTGTGCTGCCAATTTCGGGCATCGAGTAGGGCTTCCAAACGACTATCCAATAATCGAATACCAAAGTAAGTAATTGGTGCATGGTTTCGAAATCCTAATTTCTCCAGTTGAATGTGACGCTTATCATGAAGTGGCAACCACATGTTGAAGCGAAGAACATTTGCTTGAGCGAAATGAACTTTAATCGCGCTTAAAAATTCTGATTGAATATGTTCATCAGCCGGGACCTGCCATTCCAAAATATCAACTTCGGTTTGACCAGGTGAAGAAAAGGAGTCGAATAATTTTGCTACTGCATACGAAATAAGACCATCATATTCTCTTTCAAAAACTACATACTTATTTTGCGGATTAAGCTCATATCTCCATTTCAAATATGCTGTGTCCAACTTCATACGCACAGGACTCTGCTTATAAACAAAACGCTCGGCGTGAGCGAATTCATGACTAACACTCACCGCAGAGTGAATCGTTTCAATGTGACTTGCATCAATCGTGAATGTGGGCACCTGTTCCAGATTTACCCAATTCAAATTTTTTATAAACCCGTAGTGTGAGTTATTATTAGGATAGCCCCAAACCGCGGAAAGTCCATTGGTTGAGTTTTGTTCTTCGTATAACGCATTGGCCAACTGCGTGAAAATCCCCCTACCGGAATAGGCGGGATCGGTCATTGTTGTCATGGATAACGCCGTTAAAATTTCCTGTTGATGAATGACCAGTTTGGCAGGTGATACGGCGTAATGTCCAACCAACGTATCTCCATCCCACATAAGCATAATCATCCGAATACCGGAAGGATGATTTGCAAATCGCCAATTCCAATATTCTATGGACAACTTCTTTCCGAAACTGCGCTCAAACAGATTCAGTATAGCGTGTTCGTCACCGGTTTTGTAGGGTAAGATTTTCATTAGACAAGATCCTCCCAAGTCAATTTTTTTCCTGAGGTTAACTCTGTTTTAACACACCTACCAATTACCTCATCCATGCGCATGGGTGAAATGCCATCACCGGGGCGCATCATCATAAAGTCGGATTCGGTGAGCACATGACCGGCCTCACAGTCCTTGGCCAGATGGATACTCTTGCGGGCGACGGTGATATTTTTCATTTCGGACGTGCTTGGATGTTTGATACCATCTCCGGCCATGGCCTGTTCAATATTGCGAATGGAATCGACCATTGCCTTCAGTGCTGAAGGCTCCAGCGAGGCCCGATGATCGGGACCGGGCAATGTGCAATCGAGCGTGAAGTGCTTTTCAATAACCGAAGCGCCAAGTGCAACCGCAGCGATGGGTACTTCGATACCCAGTGTGTGATCGCTATATCCGATAGCCGTTCCGCACACTCGGGCAATGTGATGCATTGCTTTGAGATTCACATCGTGCATGGGAGTAGGATACTCCGTGTTGCAATGCAACACCGTGATGTCCTCTCGGCGTTTACCGTTTGCTTCAAGCACTTGAATGGCCTCCATGATTTCATCCATCGTACACATGCCTGTGCTCAAGATGATGCGCTCAAAGCTGCGCGCCATTTTTTCCAAATACGGTTTATTGGTTATTTCACCCGAAGGCACTTTGCCCAAGGTAATCCCCAACGAAACCAATAAGTCAATACTTTCTAAATCGAAAGCGGTTGAAAGAAACTGAACGTTTTTTTGATTGCAATAATCAATCAACACCTCATGATGCGCTGCGCTTAACTCGAGCTTACGCAGCATTTCGTATTGTGAAGTATCAGTGCCTGTGTTGGATTTCTGATAATCGGCCATTCCCGTATCGCGGCTTACGAGCTTATCGGCCTTGAACGTTTGGAACTTCACGTAATCAACACCGGCATCGGCCGCAGCATCGATCAACTGCATGGCCATGTCGAGACTTCCATTGTGGTTGACTCCGGCTTCGGCTATGATCATGACCTGCTTCATGCGTGATGATCTTTTAGAAAGTTCACCTCATGCTCCAGCGCCATTCGACTCTTCTCGCGCAGTGATTTGGCAGGAATTCCGGCATAAAGCCACCACGCATCCAGGTCGCCAACCACAAGTGACATGGCTCCCGTTCCACTGCCTTCTTTCAAATTAGCAGGACCAATCACAGTTGTTCCTGTACCCAAGATGACATGTTTGTGAAGTTCCACGAGTCCACCACTGAGCTTCGTGTATTGCGGCGGAATGGCTTGTCCCGTGAGGCTTTCTCCGCTGTAATCATCCGATGCGGAATAGATGGTCACATTCCCCGCAAGCGTGACGAAATCGTGTATGCGCAATCCCATGGTTCCACTCAAGTGGCAGTTGCGGGCAATGAAGACATGGTTTCCAATTTCAATGAATCCATTGGCTGCGGAGAGAATGGCGAAATCATCGATGCGCACATCATCGCCGATGGAAATATGCTGTTGTCCATAAATACGGGCATCAGAGGAAATGCGGACGTTTTTCCCCAACGACTTAAACCCGCAATCACGCAGGTCGTTTTCGGTGAGGTATGTACTTTTCAAAAGCGTCATGGTCGGAAGGAGCTCGGCAAATTCACCAGGCGATTGGCAATATCGATACTATTTGCCAAACCATCATGCATACAGTGCGCAAACATGGGCAAGCGGTGCATGAGCTCCCACGCCGGGCGCGTCATCACACCATGGTCGTTGGTGATGGTTAAAAATTGGTCGCGCTCCTCGCGTGAGCCAAGCAAGATGGCGTTGAGCCAATGATTGCTTGCGCAATCTTTTGGCACCGCAACAAATTCCCAAGCTGTTTCTTTAAAGAACGTTTCATAAGCCTGAGCAATAGCGCGCTTGTCGGCAATGAAACGCTCGAGCTGTTCGAGTTGTGCCAGAGCCAATGCAGAGTTGATATTGGGACAACGGTAATTGTATCCGATGTGATCATGCACAAATTCCCAGCGATGCGGCACTTTGGCTTGCGTCGAAAGGTGTTTGGCGAGCTTACCCAGCTCATCATCATCGGTAATAATGATTCCACCACCGCCGCTGGTTACTGTTTTATTTCCATTGAAGCTGTAGGTGCCCAGGAGTCCGAATCGGCCAGTGTGTTTTCCTTTCCACGTTGTTCCCAGTGATTCGGCGGCATCCTCAATCAGCGGCACGTGATGCGCGTTGCACAATGCAACCTGTTCATCTATTTCGGTTGAAATGCCAAAGGTGTGCATGGGCACGCAGGCCGCAACGCGCTTGCCCGATGGCTGATGATAACACGCATGATCGCGTACTTCACAGGTAGCAAAAAACGCACGCAATGCATCTGTCGACATGCCCAATGTTTTGCGGTCAACATCCACGAAACAGGGCTCGGCACCGAGGTAAGAAATGGCATTGCACGTGGCGATGAATGACAGCGCTTGTGTGACCACGAGTTCATCGCGTTTCACTCCGGCAAGTTGTAGTGACAAATGCAATGCTGCGGTTCCATTCACCACGGCGATGGCGTATTTGGCACCCGTGTATTCGCGCATCCACGCTTCAAAGCGATCAACGAACGGACCGACGGACGATACAAATGTGCTGTCGATGCACTCGTTGAGGTAGGCTTTTTCATTGCCTACAAAATGAGGCGCGTGGAGAGGAATGAAGGCTGTTGGTTCGTGAAAAAGCTCGCGAATAAAATCAACGGTTTTTGCTGCGGCCTCCATCGGTCGATTACAAATTATAGATGTTAGACTTATATCCCGAGCGGTTGACCGGATCCGAAAACCAATCGATGGTTTCATCGAGGCCTTGATCCAGTGAAAGCGACTTTTTCCAGCCCGTATGTGTTGTGAGTTTTTCGCAACTTCCCAGCAAGCGGAACACTTCACTTTTCTCCGGACGCAAGCGCTGATCATCGCTCACGATGCGGCTTTGCGGGCGGATTTTAGAGATCAGTTTCTGTGCGAGATCTCCAACGGAAATTTCTTCGCCGGTGGCAATGTTGCAATCTTCTCCGATGAGGGCATCACATTCGGCAATGGCCACAAAAGCGCGGGCGGTATCTTTCACAAAGAGCAAATCGCGCGTCGGGGTGAGATCACCCAAGCGAATCTCATCCATGCCCGACATCAGTTGCGTGATGATGGTGGGAATAACGGCGCGGGCACTTTGACGCGGACCGTAGGTATTGAACGGACGCACAATGGTGATGGGCGTTCCAAAGCTTCGGTAAAAAGACTCAGCGATGCAATCGGCGCCAATCTTCGAGGCCGAGTATGGCGACTGCGGTTGACGCGGATGCTTTTCATCGATGGGCACATAGGTCGCAGTGCCGTATACTTCGCTGGTGGATGTTACCAGCACTCGCTTTACACCGAGGTCTTTGGCGGCCTGTACGATGTTGAGTGTTCCTTTGACATTGGTGTCGATGTACGTGTCGGGAGAGTGATACGAGAACGGAATGGCAATGAGAGCAGCGAGGTGGAACACCACGTCGATGTCTTTCATGGCGGTGCGCACACCATTCGGGTCGCGCACATCACCGGCAAATATTTCCAGGCGATTTTTTTTCTCTTCCGGAAAGGTATCGATCCAACCCCACGAGTTGAAGGAGTTGTAATAGACGTAGGCTCTCACGTTGGCGCCTCGATCGAGCAGTTCTTCCACCAGGTGACTGCCGATAAAACCATCAGCGCCGGTGACCAGCACGCGGGTATTGTTCCAGTTGGTCATAGGGAAGACAAATGTAAGGGAGAAGGGCGAGTGGCGAACGGCGAGGGGCGAAGAATGCCATATGCCCCCCTTCGGCCCATATAAATTATTTTTGAACCGCAGAGGCGCGATGAACGCAAAGAGAATTTCAAAATTTCGCGTTCATCGCGCCTTTGCGGTTAAAACCTATTTCTTCTCTCGCCACGCCTTCGGCAATGGAGTCTCAGCCAAAATCCGATTGGCCTCCGCCAACTTTTCAGGAAACAAGTTCTGATGAGCATACTTGTTCAGCTCCTCGTTAATTTTAACGGAACCCAAATCAATTGCTGTCGTTATTTTTGATTTCATGATGACACAAATATATGTTTTCTCCTAACCATAAAGGCGTCGTAATCTACATTCTTTCGAAATACCTGCCAACGGTTGTTGCGCCGACCAAAGACTTCGAAATCGGTGCCGACTTCGGTCAATTGATTGGCAAGACCCATCCGATAAAGCCTGTTGCGAGCCGGTGTGCTTCCCCTGGCTATAACACATGCATTAGGATATCTAGCGGTAAACAAATAGACAGTATATGCAACGGTTGCTAAAACTTGCAGGCTGTCGCCGTTGTTAGTAATGGATCTGTCACTAATCTCACCACTCACTAAGTCCATGTCACCAAACCCCAGGTTGAAGAAATTTCGTACTTCCGTCGGAGAATAAAGGATGATTTTTCGCACAAATACCTTCGGGCCTGCGCTGGTAAACTCAAACACCAAAAATAAACTGTCCGACTGCAATGGATACTTTTCATGTCTCATGTTCAAGTGCATTTCGATCGTTCAATCGAAGCGCAAAACTCACATGCATAAATGACATAAAAAACCTATAAATTATTCCGAATAAAGGAATAAGGGCGAAGGGCGAAGGGCGAAGGACGAAGGACGAAGGGTGAGGGGCGAGTGGCGAATTCACTCGCCATTCGCCACTCGCCCTTCGCCCTTCTCAAGCCACTTTCAACTGACTCAGCTTACTCCGCGAAAACTTCTCGCGCGCATAGGTCAACGTGACTTTGAATTCCTTCTCATTCGATGATGGCAGCTCGTACATGGCGTCGGTCATGATGGCTTCGCAGATGGAACGCAAACCGCGCGCGCCGAGCTTGTATTCGATGGCTTTCTCTACAATGAAGTCGAGCACTTTTTTATCGAACGTGAGCTTCACCTCATCAATCTCACACAAGCGAACGTACTGCTTGATGAGCGCATTCTTCGGCTCGGTGAGAATGCGGCGCAGCGTTTCTTCATCGAGTGGATTGAGGTA
>JBKCDO010000276.1:0-27337 GCA_046304755.1 Flavobacteriales bacterium | reverse complement strand
CCTTCAATATTGGAAATGGGATTGTCGGGAGCTGCGGAAAACGGACTGCCTGCATCGGCCGAAGCCGCTGAAACAAACGTCTCGAGAAACGTGTACACTTCCACGTCCATCGTTTGCAGCGCAACATAAGCGGTATCGCCGAGCTTGTATTCCTGATTAAAAATCGGAATCTCGATGTAGTTACCATTGGTCAATTCATCATCGAACAGTTGAATGTCGCCGAGCTTGTCTTGCGCGTTGCCATTACGGGTATAAACGGCGCGGTAATAATTGCGCGAAGCAGGGTCCTGGAAATTCAAAAACACATTGAACTTCGGCGGACCTTGCGGAGGCGGACCAAAGAAATTCTGAACAGGTCTGAAAGTGAGTGAATCAATCGCAACAGGTTCCGGCATAAACGCGGACGCCGTAAACGTCTCGCCATCCACCTGTACGTTCAATCGATACGTTGCATTCGAGGTTGTGCTTATGCCCATCACCTTGTAATACCCTTCCGCCACATGTTCCAACACGCGATCGGTGCCATCAGCAAGTGTTAGTTTAACTACAGCATCGGCAATAGCCTCGGGCCCTGCAGTATCGAAGAAACTCGTGGTACGCGACACACGCACTACCACGCTGTCAACACCCTGAACCACGCTGCCTTCAATCACATACTTGCGATCGGCATCACGCAGTTCTATATCAATCACGTCCTGGCATGAGCTCAATGAAAGGACAACGATACCGCAAAGGACTATTATACTATTCTTCATCCGATTAGAATTTAAAGTTGTAAGTAACCGAAGGCACAATGCGAAACAACGTGGTGCGCACTGCTTCGGTTTGCTCCGGATTGTCTTCGTTTTGCTGAAAAGTGATGGCGTATGCATTACGCCGCGCATAGGCATTGTAGGCCGAGAAATTCCACGACGATTCATAGCGCGGATTCTTCTTTTTCGGTTCAACCGTTACGCCCACATCCAGTCGATGATAGTTCGGCATACGATACCCATTGCGTTCACTGTACAACGGCACGCTGATGCCTTCAATCTCATATTTACCCGAAGGAAACGTCACCGCAGCACCCGTGTAATAAATCCAATTGGCAGATAGTTTTACTCGATTACTGAGGGTGTACATCGCTACAATCGCTACATCATGAATGCGGTCTTGTTTGGCAGGAAACTCCGAACCTTCATTGATATCCGCGAACGTGCGCAGCGATCGCGACCACGTATAACTCACCCATCCTGTCAACTTTCCAATTTGTCGGCGCAACAACAACTCAACGCCATAGGCGCGACCCTTACCATAGACCAACTCCCCTTCCGCCTGGTCATTAAAAAACAAATTGGCTCCGTTGCGATAATCGATGGCATTGCGCATGATTTTATAATACGTCTCCACACTCAACTCGTAGGTGTTCTCTTTGAAGTTGCGGAAATAACCCACGGAGGCCTGATCACTCGTTTGCGGCTTGATATTGTTGCTACTCGGCACCCAGATGTCGGTCGGTTGCGATGAGGTCGAATTCGACAACAAATGCAAGTATTGATACGAACGATTGTATGAAGCCTTTACCGAACTGTTGTTCCTCAATTCATAGCGTAAGGCCAATCGCGGTTCGAATCCACCATAGGTTTGAATCGATTCCCACTTGTCATAATCCTGTGAACTCAACGTGTTTCCATTTTCATCAAACGTGTACGCCGTTCCCTTGCCCATGTAATCAAAGAACGAATAACGCAAGCCATATTGCAGACCGATGCGCTCGTTGATACTCATGTCGTCTTGCAGATAAATAGCAGACTCCAACGCATATTTATTGGTGAGCTTCAAATCACTGAACGACTCGATGTCACTGGTGATTTCTCCCGGAACAAACGTGTGATGAATAGCATTCAAGCCAAACTTGATTTTGTGATTGGGATTCGGAAAAAATGAAAAGTCTTGCTTGATGTTGACGTCCTGAATAGAAGATGAAAACTTGATGGTACTTCCGCTTGGGCTGAAAGAAAAGCGATAACTGTAGTCGCTGTAGATAAGCGAGGTGTTCGAAAACAACCGATCGTTGAACACGTGATTGAAGCGCAGGGTACCCGTCTTGTTTCCCCAATCAAACCCGAAGATGTCGGAAAGTCCGAAGTTGTCGCGCCCGAAATAACCGGAGAGGTAAATGCGGTTTTTATCGTTGATGCGGTAGTTTGCTTTCAGGTTGAGATCGTAGAAATACAGACTCGACTCTTTGGTCACGGTATCCTTCGACAGCTTCAAAAACATATCGGCGTAGGTGCGACGGCCCGACACGATAAACGAGCCGCGGTCTCTTACAATCGGTGCTTCAAGCGTGAGTCGCGAAGCAATGAGCCCTATGCCGCCTTGTGCACCGAACGTCTTGGCATTACCGTCTTTCATTTTGATATCCATTACGGATGATGAGCGGCCGCCATACTCTGCCGGCATTCCGCCTTTGTAGAGGCTCACATCTTTAAGCGCATCCGAATTAAAGACCGAGAAGAACCCGAGTAAGTGCGATGCATTATACACGGGCGCTTCATCCAGCAAGATCAGATTTTGATCAGCGCTTCCGCCACGCACAAAAAAGCCGGCATTTCCTTCGCCCGCGCTTTTCACACCGGGTGTCATCTGAAATATCTTGATGATATCGCGTTCGCCAAACAACACCGGCACCGACTCCACTGCCTTGGGATCAATTTTCATCACCCCCATTTCATTCTTACGCACATTGTCGTTGGTACGCGAATCGGTGATTTGCACTTCGGTGAGTTGACTCTCGGCAGGAACCAACTCCACTTTTAGCGTAAAGTTTGTGGTTAGTTTGATGCGTTCGGTGCGTGGCTGATATCCGAGCGATTGAAACTGCAGCGTGAATTCACCCGCGGGCAGCGTAATCGAATAAAATCCATAGCTATTAGTAGCAGTTCCCTTCCCCGTCATTTCAACAATGCCCACCAATGCACCAATGAGATCCTCACCATTTCCGGCGTCCTTCACCGTGCCGCTGACAGTGAAATTTTGGGAGAAAGAATGGGACGAAAACAGGATGGCCAGTAGAAGAAGTGAATGGCGAAGTGCCGGGCGGAGGAAGAAGAGATTCATAAAAAATTAGCGGACGTATTGCGCGAGCGAAAGTAACATCGTATTCGATTTTTTTTTAACCGCAGAGATTCCCACATAGCAATCGCCCCTCGACTTCGCTCGGGGACCGGCCATATGCCGGGAGAAATTGCCTCGGCTCCGCTCGGCAGGGCGCACGCGGCAGCCGAGCGTAGCCGAGGGGCGGTTAATTCTCCATCACCGAAACAACGTCACACTTCCCGACCGCTCATACACTTGTCCATCCTTGCCCAGCGCGTTGATGTGATACATATACGTTCCATCGGGATAGCTGTAGCCATTGTCGCTAAAGCCTTTCCAGCCGGGGAGCGCGGAGTTGGTTTGGAAAACCAATTCGCCCCAGCGATTGTAGATGAGCATTTCAAACCGCACCAGATTCTCGGCCACCACACTGAACAAATCGTTGATACCATCAAAGTTCGGCGTGAATGAACTTGGAATTATGAGCTGCGATGTATTCGGCTCAAGCGAGATTAAAAGCGTGTCGGTGTCCGTGCAACCGCCACTGCTCTGCGCTGTGACTATCAACTCATAATTGCCGGCATCGGCAAATGCATAATCCAACGTTTCGGTGGTTGAAACCACTATACCATCCAGCAACCATTCCGTTGAAGTCACTGCCTGCGTTGTGGCCAGTGAGAAGGATGCTGACCATGGGGCCAGATTCGAAAATGACAATGGCGCTATCTCAATCGAAAAGGGAACCCCGATTAATTCCCACGCGCAACTCGTGTTGTTGAAGGATGCCGTTTGCCAGCATTCCGCTGTGGGCTCTGCAGGTTGCGTTCCCGTAACTTCCCAACTACATGTCAAGTCGTTGAATGCAGCTGTTTCATAACAGGCCGTAGTAGGTTCTAGCGGCTGCGTTCCGAGCACATCCCAAGCGCAAGCAATAGAATTGAACACGGCAGTTTCGTAGCACGCCAAGACAGGTGCCAGTGGTTCAACGCCCAGGTTTTCCCAATCACAGAGTGTGGTGTTGTAGGAAAATAGATCCCAGCAATTCACCGGCGTTGGTTCGGGTGAAATCGGAATCAATTCCCATGCGCACAAGACTGTATTGAATACCGCGGTTAATCCGCAGCCTATCGTTGTGGGCGCCGGGGGTTGCGTTCCGGTGTTTTCCCATTGACACGTCGTGGTGTTGAACACAAATACGTCCCAACAATTAACCGCAACAGGTTGCGTGGGCTCCACCCCCGTAACGTCCCACGTGCAGGTAGTGGTATTGAAGGAGGGCGATTGCCAGCAGGCCAGCACAGGCGGTTGTGGCTGTGTGCCGGTCACTTCGCAGGTTCCTGTGACGCCGTTAACCGTGAGTGTTTCCCAGCATTGCAGTACAATCGGTGCGTTAAACCCCGGTGTTGTCAGCTCAACATCATCCACGAATAACATCTCATCATTTCGGTTGAGACTGATTTGAAGTTCAAAGGCGAAGCTCGATACACACGGAGGAATAGAATAGGTGTAGCTTGAATCGTCAATGCCTATTGTGTAATTATTGTTCCCGGTGACAACCACAATGGGAACTTGCGCAACCCCATTGAGTATCGGAGTGAAGAGAAGATCTTCTTCATAATCGAAACCGGTACCTCCGCACTCGGGAAAGCGGTTGCCATAGTTGAACGTCAACTCGCGCGTAAACTCGGAAGACGTGCTCAAGTCGACTGCCGAAAACGCGAGCACGTTCACAACACTGGCGCCGTTGCCAGATCCGCCGGTGAGGCAACTTCCACCGCCCGACAATCCACCCATGACGATCGACTGTGTTCCGTTGGAATAATTAGCCGACGATTGTGCTTCAGTCACGGCAGTTGGTGAAGCCCCCGATGCGGTGTACGACCACGTGTCGCCCGGCTCACCGCCTTGAAAGGCAACGACCGTCTGACTGTGTGCATCAGCAGCACACACTAGAGCCATCAAGCACATCCAAACCACCCGCGTTGCGTTCATGAGAGGTTGCAAAGGTAGGTCGGGAGGATTGTAGGATTGCAGGATTATAGGATTGTAGGGGTCGCCAACCTGCAACTTTCAATTTTTAACCGCAATGGCGCATAGGGAGCAAAGAAGTAAATACTCCGTGACCGGGTGAGTTTAACACACTACTTTTGTCTTACACATCCTATCATTCTATGATTCGCGTGCGCATCTCGTTTCTACTTGCATTAAGCATACTTTCATTTCCGTTATTCAGTCAAATCAATCGCCCCATAGGAATCAATATTGCGGCGGTTTCTGACTATTCAACCGAGTTAGTCTTTACCAATGCTTTTCGTCAGTCGCGCACGTGGATTTCGTACAATGCGGATAATACAGGGCCGTGGGATACCGACCTCGATGTTGCGCTACGCGAAGATGGTTATCCTCTGGAGATTCCTTACAATGACGGTGTAAATCCGCCTCAAGCCGTTAAAACTGTTCTTACCTGGGATCTCTTCGAGGGCACACCAACGGGCGTATTCCGACTGAAGTCCAGTGGCACCGGTCAGATTCGACTAAGCCACGGTCATTATGGCACCTTCAACAGCCCCATCGACACACTCATCACCGTGAATAACAACACAGGATCCGGTGGCGTGATTTTCGAAATTCGAAGCTCCCTTGCATCCGATCCTATTCGCGACGTTCAATTCATTTTACCGGGTTACGTCGACACCTACACCACTCAAAAGTACACCTCGGTTTTCCTTGATTTCCTCAGCGATTTTCAAGTAATTCGATTCATGGATTTCACACGTACCAATGGCTCATCCGTTGTGTCGTGGTCTGATCGAACACCTGCCAATCACTACACGCAATCCAAACAAACAGGTGCCGCCTGGGAGTATGTAGTGGAGATTGCAAACCTGACACAGAAAGACATTTGGATCAACATTCCTCATCAAGCCAATGATGCGTATGTCGATAGCCTTGCGCATTTCCTTCAAAGCCATCTCAATCCCTCATCGAAGATTTATCTTGAATACAGCAATGAGGTATGGAACAGTATATTCTCGCAAAACGCCTATAGCGCGCAGATGGCCGAGAACCTTGGGTATACCGGTTTTCCCTGGGAGCGTGCTTGGAAATACACCATGAAACGATCTGCTGACATCTTTCACATCTTCGACACGGTCTTCGCGCAGGATGAGCGCGTAGTGAAAATCCTCCCTGTTCAGGCTGCCAACAGCTGGCTCACCAATCAGTTTGTGAACTTCTTCAACGATCCTTTATACAATCCAAATCAAGTTACTGCCGATGCGATCGCCATTGCGCCTTACTTCGGAAATGAAGTGGCCAACAACATTGTCAGCGGCAACATGGTCGACAGCATTACGGTGGAGCAAATCATCGATTCGCTCGACGCCTCCCTCGAAGAAGCCATGCTGTGGATGACCAACAATCTGGCGGTCGCCAATACACACAACCTTGATTTGATTTGCTATGAAGGTGGTCAGCATTTGGTTGCAACGGGAAACAACATGAATATCGATGTGCTGACCAACAAACTCAAAGCGACCAATCACCACGAGGGCATGACCGGCTTGTATTGCGATTACTTCAACTACTGGTATGAACAGGCTGGAGGATTATTCTGTCATTTCAGTTCAACCGGACGCTACTCAAAGTATGGGTCATGGGGAGTTAGAGAATTCGAGCACGACACCTTAAATCCAAAATACATTGGATTGCAAGACTGTGTATTTGCCTACAATATCATCCAACCGTGCACGCTAAACGGATGCATGGACATATCGGCTTGCAACTTCAGTGCTGAGGCCGATTGCGACGACGGTTCCTGCACTTACCCCGGATGCACTGATCCATCGGCATTAAACTACAACCCGCAAGCGGGCTGCGAAGACTTCTCGTGTTACTATCCGGGCACACCCGGATGCCTGGACCCTTTCGCATGTAACTACAATGCGTCGGCAACCTACGATGATTTCTCTTGCCTCTATCCCGGTTGTTTGGATGGCGGTGCGTGCAACTACAATTCCGGCGCCGGTTGCGATGATGGCTCATGTATCTACCCCGGTTGCACAGAGTTTGGTGCGTGTAATTACGACGCCAATGCAGGATGCAGCAACGGCTCATGTCAGTATCCCGGCTGTCTTGATCCAATCGCCAACAATTACAATCCTTCCGCAGGATGTGGCGATGGTTCGTGCACTTATTCCGGTGTTTCGGGCTGCACGGACCCAAATGCCTGCAACTACAACTCGCAGGCGAATTATGAGGATTTCACTTGTGTTTATCCCGGCTGTTTGGATGGCAGCGCTTGCAACTACACTCCAAGCGCCGGCTGTGATAACGGAAGTTGTACCTACTCCGGCTGCACCGATGCAACAGCACTGAATTACAATCCGCAAGCGGGCTGTGATGATGGCAGTTGCGTGTTTGTCAGCGGATGCATGGATCCATTGGCCTGCAACTACAATGTGCAAGCAGCACAAGAGGACGGCTCCTGCACCTACCCCGGCTGCACGCAGCCTGATGCCTGTAACTTCGAACCGAATGCGGGTTGTGATGATGGTTCGTGTTTGACCGCCGGATGCACCGACCCGGCCGCTTGCAACTACACTGCACAAGCGAGCTGCGAAGACAACAGCTGCGAGTACTTGGAAGGCGCTATCAGCGGGCCGCAGTTGGTTTTTGTAAGTGAAGAAAGCGCTTACACCTATCCGTGCGATGCCGGATGCGTCTATGTATGGACGGTTTCAGATTTCATCGGCACCGACACTCTCGCCGGCATAGTATCGGGATCAAACAACTTATGCGAAGTGAGCGTGGCCTGGAGTAATTACACCGGCACAGCTAACCTCCAACTGGAGATTACCTGCGACAATGGTTGTTCGTCAACGTATGATTACCCTGTGCAAGTTGATACAGGACAAGCCGAATTTACCGATAGCACCATTCTACTCTACCCCAACCCAACGAGCGACAATGTGACAGTTTCCATTTCCAATGCATGGTTAGGAGCTACCCTGCGCGTTAGAGGATTACTTGGCAATCTTATCACCTCAACAACGCTCACGCAACTTCAAGTAAACATCGACACCGGCGCCTGGAGTGCGGGCATCTATGCGGTGGAATTGGAACACGATGGTGTGCGTGTGAATAAGATGCTGGTGAAGGAGTAGGATTGAAGGGTTGTAGGATTGTAGGATTGTAGGATTGTAGGGGGGCGGTCCGCACCACTCATTCTCATTCTGGAATTTTCTGGAAACACAAATACAAACAGAATCTCATCGCGCGGGTTTAGCGTACCATAACCCGTGCGTGAACTGTCAGTCGTTTTTACCATTCTAAAAAGTAGCCATAGTTGGCAAATGCCAACATCCGTTTCAGCGCGGGTTACGCTTCGATAAACCCGCGCCATTGGGTAGAGTACATCTTGGTCGATGAAGCGAAAACGGACGTGTGTGCTTCCATTAAGAGCGGCCGATATCTCTAAAATTTATCCCTAGCACAATATTTTTTTCAATCCATCGATAACCAATACATAGAAACTCGATGTATTATTGTCACATGCTAGCAAACGAACTAATCAAAGGCACGCTGACGACCATCATACTGACCTTGTTGAAAGAAGAAGGCCGGATGTACGGGTACGACATTACCAAGGCGGTTAAAGATCGCACCGACGGCAAGATTTTGTTGAAGGAAGGATCACTCTATCCAGCACTGCACAAGCGGCGGGCGGAGGGATTGGTAAAGACTGAGGCGGAGCTCATTGGCAAACGTGTGCGGATATACTATCGACTTACTGCCAAAGGCATCAAGCAAACGACGACACAAGTTGATGAGTTATTATCCTTTTTGGATACGGTTCAGCAGCTTATCTTAAATAAAAAACCACTGGCTCATGGCTGAGCTTTCAGACACAACGTATGACGTGATTGTTCAACGCGTGACGGTCACCATTACGGATGTGCAGCTGCAATCGGAACTGATCGACCATTGCTGTTGCACTGTTGAAGAGCTCATGAATCTGGGGATGCCGTGTGAAGAAGCAATTGATCAGGCTTTTTTGCGGCTGGCGCCTCACGGTTTGCATGAAATAGAGGTAGCGTTCAACAATGTTCTAAAACCTTCAATTCTTATGATTATGAAAAAAACCTTGTATTTCTCCGGCTTTGTAGCCACGTTCTGTATTCTGATTGGCCTCATGTTCAAAATCATGCACTGGCCCGGTGCTACCGCAATACTGGTCGCAGGCAATCTGTCGCTTTCTGTTTGCCTACTAGCGATTCTCTTCGGTCTGCTCACCAACAAGACCACATTCCCACGCATCACCTATTCGCGCATACTCTTTGGGGTTGTGGGCGGAATGCTGGTGGCATCAGGCATCTTTTTCAAGATAATGCACTGGCCAGGCGCAAGTATTCTGCTCGTTCTTGGCATGTTTCTGATCACGTTCATTTTTCTGCCAATCTTTTTCTGGCAGCTCTATCGCAGCGAGATGAAGTAATACGATTGTAATTGAATTAAAAGGGTCGCCATTTATGGGCGGCCCTTTTTTGTTGAACACCTCATTATTGGCTCTCCCCCACCATCACGCGGGTATGGCGAAGCGTACCCGTGCGTAACATAAAAACCGTCTCCCACCATGATCGGCACTTGAAATCACAAACTGTGATTTCAAGATTTCCGTTTCAGACAGGGACAGTTGGAAGCAAAAGATTTCAGGAAATCGATCTCTATTTCTTTTCACCGCTTGATTCAACACCCTTGTTTCTACTCCATACATCATAGCCAAATCACTATCCAGCATCACCTGCTGCCCACGAATGGTGTAGATGCGCTTTTCGATAGCCGGGAGTAAGTCCATTTCCATGGGGCGAAACTGAAGGAGAAACTCGACATAAAAAACATATAAATTATTCCGGTTATGCCTGGGACTGTGGACTGATCGCAAGTTCGTAAGCACAAATTATACTGCCAGTCATTCTCATTCTGTTTCTCATTCTCGCTCTGGTATTTTTCAACCGCCATGGCGCAGAGAGAACAAAGATTGTAGGATTGCAGGATTATAGGATTGTAGGTGGCGCCAACCTTCAACTTTCAATTTTTTAACCGCAATGGCGCAGAGGGAGCAAAGATTCTCTGCTCACTCGGCGACTCTGCGGTTAAATCAGATTGTCCCCGAGCGAAGTCGAGGGGCGCCATTCAACACCATCAAGTGCCGCCCCGCTGGGGCTCCTTGGCAAATGTTGTCCTTCTCGCTAATGAGATTTTGCCCCTACGGGGCTGCTGAAAGGCGAGGGTGATGCTCGGAAAGCCATAGCCCCTCGGCTCCGCTCGGGGACCGGATTGCCGGCTGGATGTTTTCACCTCGGCTCCGCTCGGTGACCGCCCGCGACGGCCGAGCGAAGCCGAGGCCATTCATTTACGCGAGTTACTCGGTCCCCGAGCGAAGTCGAGGGGCGGTTACACGATGGCCATTTTTTGATCAACCGCAATGGCGCGGAGAGAGCAAAGAAACTCTGCTCACTCGGCGACTCTGCGGTTAAATCAGATTGTCTCCGAGCAAAGTCGAGGGGCGGTTATACGATGGCGATTTTTTGATTAACCGCAATGGCGCCGAGAGAGAGCAAAGATTCTCTGCTAACTCGGCGACTATGCGGTTAATTCATATTGTCCCCGAGCGTAGTCGAGGGGCGGTTATACGATGGCGATTTTTTGATTAACCGCAATGGCGCAGAGAGAGCAAAGATTCTCTGCTCATGAGTTATTTCGATTGAGGATACTAATGATGAGGTGTTTCATAGTTTCCATTTCATCGCTTTTGCTGGAGGCGACCAATAGGGTGAGTGAGGCCAGTGCTTCATTGCTGAGTAGGGCGTTGCCGTGCGTATCAAAAAGAAGTTTGTTTCTTTCCAGAAACAGCAGGTAGCACGCAGCTGCGATGCGCTTGTTGCCATCCACAAACGCGTGGTTTTTTACAACGAGGTATAGCAACATTGCGGCCTTTTCCTCGATACTTGGGTAGATGTCCTTTTTGCCAAAGGCCTGTTCAATCTGCCCTATAGCGCTGTCGAACCCCTTGTCTTTGAGTTTGCCGAAAACAGCTGTGTTGAATTCTGTGCGCATACTTTCCACGATGGCCATATACTCTTCTTTGGACGGGTAAGTAATTTTCCGGGTATGCTTGCCCGCTTTGTCGAGTTGCTCGTGGTCGTAATCGTCGAGCAATTTGAGGCCTTCGCTAAACTGCAGAAGCCAGGTGTTGTCTTCTAGGTTGGCCTTGGCTTCAATGGCGCGGCTTAAAATGCGTATGCCATCATGCAAAATTTTGATTTCCTGATTTTTCTGCGCCAGCCGTTTCTCGTTGACAGCAATGCCTTCCACCAAATACTCCTTCAAGCGCTGTGTAGCCCATTGGCGAAATTGAGTGCCCTGCTTCGACTTTACGCGATAACCGACCGAAATGATAACATCCAAATTATACATTTCAATTTTACGGCTAACCTGCCTGCTACCTTCCTGCTGAACTGTCAAGGATTCCTTGACAGTTGCCCTTTTGGTTAGTTCCTCCTCGTTATAACAATTGTTGATATGCAAACTAATGTTTTGCCTCGTTTGGTTGAATAATTTGGCCATTTGTGCCTGACTCAGCCATACACTTTCATTTTCAAAGCGCACCTCTCTGCCTGAGTTTGTTTGTCGCGGCTTTGATAGATTTCTATCGTATTCATATAAAAAATGGATAAATAAATGTTTCGGTTGCCATTACGGCTTGATTCGTTGGGTTATCTCTGAAGACGGTCAGACCGTCTCAGGATTTAATCCAATTGCGGCAAGAGTAGAAGGGCGGATTGTAACCTATTTACAAACTGCACAGAAAAATTCAATGAGACACAATCTATAAAAGCAAGCTCACAGTACCCTCGGAAAATAGATTTCACTACTGATGTGGGCTACATGTGGTCTAGACTACAAACAAAAAATCCGCAACCCCTTTAAGACAAAGTGTTTGCGGATTTGTTTCGTGGAGATAATCGGATTCGAACCGATGACCTCTTGCATGCCATGCAAGCGCTCTAGCCAGCTGAGCTATACCCCCATTATGCGGGCGCAAATATACACGGGGTGTTGGACGTCACCAAGTTTTTGTGCGCGTATGTAGAACAACCCATTAGGTTAGTGCTTGTGTGCAATGATCATGTGCGACTTCACGTAGGTCTCCGTGCCGCGCTTGCGGATATAGTAGGCGTATGCAGACTCCGAGAGAATGCCGCGGATGAGACGATTGATCAGCGAACGCTTGCCACGCGGAGCAACCGACACTTCCGACTTTTTCACCCAGCCCAGGTTACGCACAAACCAGAAGTCGCCCTGCTCACCCGTGACCCACGCCTTGTGACAATTCTCTTGCTTTGAGGCCGAGCCTGCATCGGGTAAGGTATATACGTTCACCGCCGCTGACGTCGTCACCATCGGGATGTTCTCCAACTGCCATTCAAAAGGTGTGTGCAAATAATACGGAATGACTTCAATGCGCTTGAATCCGTGCGAACGTAAAACCGTTGTTACATAACTCACATTGGCGCGAAAATTCACCAGGTTCTTCGCACGCTCGTACTGAAGCACCGGCTCAGGATCATATCGCATCAAAAAACCATCCTTGAGATAGAGCGTTTCGTTGCAGACTTCCGACAACCGTTGCAGCCCCAGGTTCGGATTATCCAACCACGACAACACATTCGTGCACAGCACCACATCAAACGTTTCACCTAGCTCGTGGATGTCGTAAATACTCTTTGGCGTTATTTGAACCTGCGAATGCAGGTAGTTTTTCATCAGCGTTACACCGGTTGAATTCCATCCACCCATATTCCCACTCACACCGTCGTAGTATAAATCCGTCGCCACGCTGCGCTTTGCTCCGCGACGCTCCGCCTCAAACACGAAATAACCATCGTTGGCTCCCACATCCAGAAACGACTTGCCGTCCATGCGCGCAGGCAAGTGATTCAACGCCCACTCCTGCGGATGCAAAATATAGCCCTGCGTCACCCGACCATCGCCCATCGGAATGCGCTGACGCCAATGTTTAAACGCCAAGATTTTCTCTAGATCTGTCATCTCATTCATTTCGGCCAAAGGTAATCAGAGCCATGAAATATGACCGCCCCCATCCCTCTTCACAACACACACCTAGTTCATCGGCCTGCATTCTGCGCTATACTTGTGCAACCTAAAATCATGCTGATTCGCTTCCTCACCTGGCGCTATGCCCTCCGGAATCTTTGGATGCTTCGCAAAGCGTCGAAAGCCGCACGGGTCACCGTTCGCGGACCACTCTATGCGAGCCTGAAAGGCACCTGCACCATCGGCACCAACGTCACCATCAACAGCGACCATCGCGCCAACCCGGTTGGTGCAGCATCAAAAACGCAACTCATCGTCAAAGCAGGAGCGCAGTTGCACATTGGCAACAACGTCGGTATTTCCAATTCCTCTCTGTTCAGCTCACAATCCATCACCATCGAAAACAATGTGCTTATTGGCAATGGTTGTATGATCTGGGACACCGATTTTCATCCCCTTACCTTCAGCGATCGACTAGCTCATCCCAACAGCGGAGCTGTATCCAAGCCCATCGTCATTCGTCAAGGGGCGTTCATCGGCGCATGCAGCATCATCCTGAAAGGCGTCGAAATTGGTGAGCGTTCAGTCATCGGTGCCGGAAGCGTGGTCACGCGTTCCATTCCCGCCGATGAAATCTGGGCCGGCAACCCGGCTGTCTTCATTCGAAAAATCAACGCCTAGATACGCTGCACCGGGTTCATTTTCCTGCATCAGTTCCAAAACAATCTGTTTTTTTTAACATGCGAAAATTGACTGACCGTCAGTATTTTGAATTCTTCCGTCTAAAATTCAAGGCTTACCTGCAACCAATTTTTTCCTGCCCGCGTCTTTCTCTCGAGGGGTTAATTAATTGGTAATCGTTTTTCGTTTTGGTTAAGTATAAAAAGGCGCTTGTAAGGGGCGCTTTTTTTATGCCCAAAAAAAGAGGCCACCCTTTCGGGCAGCCTCTTTCAAGAGTCTATTTGAATCGATTACTTCTGTACAATCACAGAAACGTTCGATACATGGCTTTGACCAACAACCTGGATGTGGTATGAACCGGCAGCCAATGAAGTCAAATCGAGCTGCTGAGCAACACCATCTACCATCACACGCTGTTCGTTCATGAGCAACTTACCGGACTGATCAAACACACGAATCTGCTTCGCTTCGCTACCATCGCGAGATACGATCGTCAGCATTCCTGAAGTTGGGTTCGGATACGCTTCCATCAATGTAGAAGAACCATATTCCAGAACATTCAATCCACAACCGTTTTGCGGAGGCAAGTTACCCGCGCACACACCGTATGGATCTTCAGCAGGAGCACCGGCGATATCACCGCAGTCGTAACCCCAAGTTGAACAGTTGAAGTTTACAGTAACACCTGCCCATGTGTAAGCACCATCATCAGCGAAGGTATCGCCAAGCCATCCCAATACTCCAATCGTGTGCACGTTTCCGTCACAATCGCAGATGGTAGGATCTTGCGAACAATCACCGATAGTGAATTCAAACACATCACTCTGGGTTCCGTCAGCCAACACGTAGTAAGCTGTGAACGTCGCATTCTCAGGGAAACCACCCAATGGGAACACGCTACCGCTCACGTTATCCGGAGCAGCCACATCAAATGGGAACTCGGTACCGTCGAGTGTTACCACGATTGATGCAATAGTGCAACCCCCATCTAAGGTGAAGGTGAAGTCAACTCCGGGATTCAACACGCCGTTCGCATCTTGCTGACATGGTGTTTGCACGGCAGTCAGTGACAAGTTGGTGCAAGAACCATAGGTACATGAACCATCGTCAACGTTCGCTGCAGGATCATAGTTGTTTGCTGTTGGATCGGTACATCCCAATACATCGTAAGTACAAGAACCGTCGTTTACGGTAGCATCAGGGTTGTAGTTGTTGGCTGTTGGGTCGGTACAACCGAATACATCAGCAGCATCACAACCGTTGTTTGGAGGCAGGTTGCCTTCACAAACACCATATGGATCCTCTGCAGGAGCACCAGCGATATCAGTGCAGTCGTAACCCCAGGTAGCACAGTTGAAGTCTACAGGAGTGCCTGCCCATGTATAAGCGCCGTCATCAGCAAAACCATCACCAATCCATTCCAGAACACCGATGGTATGAGCGTTACCGGCGCAGTCACAGATCAAAGGATCTTGTGAGCAATCTCCAACGTTGAATTCAAATACCGGACTTTCTGTTCCATCCGCCAAGATGATATAAATGCCAATCACTGTATTGGCATCCATCAAGTAAGACACGGTGCTTCCGCTCATGTCATTCTCAATTGTGGTAGCGACAGGGAATTCACCCATTGCATCGACAAACACAATTGAATCAACAATACATCCACCGGTGAAGGTGTAGGTGAAATCCATCACCGGGAACAATACACCGGCATTGTCTTGAGTGCAAGGCTGCTGCACAGCTGTAATCACGAAACCTTCGCAAGAACCGTATTGGCAAGACATGTCATCGATGTTGGCCAATGGGTTATAGTTATTCGCTGTTGGATCCATGCAACCGAATACATCGTAGGTACAAGAACCGTCGTTCACGGTAGCATCAGGATTGAAGTTATTGGCAGTAGCATCGGTACAACCGAATACATCTGCAGCATTACAGCCGTTGTTTTCAGGCAAATTTCCGGCGCAAACGCCATTAGGATCATCCGAAGGTGAACCGGCGATATCGCCGCAATCGTAACCCCAAGTCTCGCAGTTAAAATCTACCAGTTGACCGTTCCATTCAAAAGCGGCATTGTCGGAGTACGTATCGCCCAACCAGCTCAACACCCCAATAGTGTGGGCCATACCGGCACAGTCGCAAACGAGCGCATCGCCCGTACAATCACCAATCACAAAATCGAATGGCTCGCTGGCAACGCCGTTTGACAATAAGAAATAAGCACCAACCGTGGCATTCACAGGGAAGGCATCAAAGCTCAACACGGATCCACTGGTGTTCAACCCTTCAGGTAAAGCGAATGAAAAAGCGGAGCCATCAACATTGAGGTAAAGGGTGTCAATGGTACAGGTTCCCTCATACGTGAGTGTAAACGCCGCTGAAGGAAGAAGCTCACCGGGAGTTCCGTCAAACCATAAACATGGCAATTGTTCCATAGAGATGGTTAATGCAGTGCAATCGCCATAGGTGCATGAGAGGTCATCGATAGTAGCCAGCGGATTGTAATTGTTAGCCAATGGATCCATGCAACCGAATACATCGATTGCTCCGCAACCATTGTTAGGAGGCAGGAATCCCAGACAAACGCCGAATGGGTCTTCTGTCAAACCCGGGTCGATATCACCGCAGTCAAAGCCCCAGGTAGCGCAGTTGAAATCTACCAGCTGACCTTCCCAGTTGTAAGATCCGTTATCGGCAAAGTCATCACCGATCCAGGTGAGAACGCCGGCAGTATGTTCTGTCCCTGCGCAGTCGCAGATTAGATCGAATGTGCATGAGCCATCGTCAATTACTGCATCCGGATTATAGTTGTTGGCGAATTCATTGGTACAACCTTCAACATAGACACAAGATCCGTCGTCCACAGTTGCATTCGCATCGTAGTTGACAGCCATAGCATCGGTGCAACCAAACAACAGGTCACCACCCAACCAGGTTACGGATAGCGTACCACAAATTTCATTAATGCCACAATCAAATACATTGATTTGCACTTTCACAGCTCCTGAATAGGTTGCTACCCAAGTAATCTGCGAGGCACCTCCACCGCAAACACCTGAATCATCATCATAAGCTAGAAAATTTCCGGCTTCGTCACGCATCGTTATTTGAGAATCCCAAGGAGTGCCGCAAGAAGAGACAAAATAGGTTTCGCCCTCGATAGCGGTGAAGAGGTAATATTCTCCTCCCCAAACGCAAGTATAATCAGCTGTTTCACCGATTGCGGCCGGTGTCAAGTCTATGGGGTACAAGACGCCATCATCAGCACATTGCGCCGATGCAGAATACGTCGCCACTGTCATCAATAACAGCAGCAACAATTTGTTGAAGTAAGTAAATGTTTGTTTCATGGTGAAATTTTAGTAGGGTGCGAAAATAAAAACGCAAATCGCTAGGTAGTACATGCCCGACCACATTTTAGCATTTCAACCCGATGAGCGCTAAACCTGATTTTCAGGACCCTGCGGTTGTTTGTTTATAAGTTGGTTTTTCGTGTTCCTGTGGATTTTCCATCTTCGAGCGCTAATTCCCATGTACATGAAACCTGAACAAGAGCATCTCACGCTGGCACGCACCATTCATTATGTCAAAGAATTTCATGACGCCTTCAAACTTCCTGTACGCCATGAACCGACAGGATTGCTGAGCGAACAGGAACTCACACTGCGCTTCAACCTCATGAAGGAAGAGAACGAGGAATATCTGGAAGCCGCTCAAAACGGCGACATCGTTGAAATCGCCGATGCCTTGGGAGATATGCTTTACATTTTGTGTGGCACAATCAACGCGCATGGCTTACAAGACAAGATTGCTGAGGTCTTCGAAGAAATTCAACGCTCCAACATGTCAAAGCTCGACGACAATGGGCAACCCATCTACCGTGAGGATGGTAAGGTGATGAAGAGTGCGAATTATTTCAAGCCGGACATTCGGTCGATATTGGAGCGCGAGAAGGCGCTTTAAGTACGGCACTTTCTATAACACGCTTCCTGCGTTATTTTCGCCGCCATGTCTAGTGGATGGAAGAATTCGGTGCGACAGCTTTTGATTGGTTTGGGAATTCCCTTGACCAGAAATATCCGCTATGACATTCTCACCAAGAAAATTCTACAGAGCCATTTAAGCTCAACCGCCAACTGTGTCGACGTTGGTGCACACAAAGGTGAAATCCTTGATCTTTTTCTGCAGTTCGCTCCTCGCGGAAAACACGTTGCTTTCGAACCAATTCCGGCGATGGCAAACACCTTACAGTCTTCGCATGGAAACCGCGTGACGATTTACCCGTATGCCCTGGGCAGTCGCACCGGTAAGGCGCTGTTCAACTATGTCGTCAACGACCCGGCTTACAGCGGCCTGCAACAGCGCAGTTACAAGCATGCGAATCCGGAGATCGAGCACATCGAGGTGGAAGTAAGAAAACTAGACGATGTTCTGGCGAACCGTTCATCGAAAATTGACCTCATCAAAATTGATGTGGAAGGCGGTGAACTCGACGTGTTGCGCGGAGCACAGTCATTGCTTTCAAGCGATCATCCCGTGCTCATTTTTGAATTCGGCAAAGGCGCATCGGAATTCTATGGTACCATGCCTCACCACATGATGGAGCTGCTTCAGTCGCTCAACTATGCGATGTGGACTCTTGGGGGATTCTGGAAAAAATCGGCTCCCCTCACCACAGCAGAACTGGAAAAGATTTACACCAGCGGCAGCGATTACTACTTCGTTGCTGCAGTCAAAGCGCAATAAGCACCATGTGGCACCAACCGCAGCAAGCACTCATGCGAATTCCGGCCTCAGTTGGTTTCGCGCTCGTGTTGATTGTGCTCTATGCCCTCACCTATCAATTCTTGGCGATAGGAATGGATCCGCAAGGCATTCATTTCATTCGTCAAACAGATAGTCTGGCATTTGCCTCCAACTACTATCATTTCGGTTACGGCCTATTCGAACCACACACGTATAGCCTTGAATCAACCGATGGCGCTGCGGCCTGTGAGTTCCCTCTGCTGTACTATATAACAGCGATGGTCTATAACCTTAGCGGTGAGTCGTTCTCCGTGTTGCGTATACTTCATCTGACCATTATTTCCATCGGATTTTTGGCCGCCTTTCAATTCATTCACAGACGCATCACACATTTCGTTATTGCCTCAGCCCTCACGCTGCTTGTGATTACTTCAACGGTGGTCATGTATTACGCTTCCAATGCGCTGGTGGATAGCGCTGCACTAGGGTTTACACTGTGGGGCATTGAACGATTTGATCGCTATCGAACCTTTCAACGTTCATCTGATTTTAGATTATCCATTCTTCTCTTCACACTCGCGGCTTTATTGAAAATCACCTTTGCCATCTGGCCGCTCGCATTGTTTGGCGCCCTGTTCTCCTTCCAAAAGCCATTACAGTCTCGTTTAAATCCGGCGCTCCTCATTCCGATAGTTTTCAGTATGCTGTGGTTCGGATTCGCTATATCCTACAACCGGCAATCGGGCGATGACTATTTCCTCACCTCCAGTATTCCCTTGTGGCGAATGAGTACTATTGAAAGCACTCAGCTGATGGATGCGGTGACACACTATTGGATTGGCAGTTATTATCCTCCAATCACGCGTTGGACACTGTTGACTGCATTCCTTTTTATTCTTTCGAACATTCGACGCATTCAGCAATTTGAAATCAAACTCCTGGGTGTTGCGAGTCTGGGTATCGCCTGCTATTTCCTGTTGATGGGAAGAGCTTTCATCAATCATGACTATTATTTTTTACCCCTGGTGCCCCTGGCGCTGCTCCTGTTGGCCGCTGCAGGTGAAGCATTCAATCGAATCAAAACAATCACATCCATCAGGGTTCTAAGCCTCGCGCTTGTGCTACTCTGTTGTGCGTCTTCATTCTACGTTCGAGAAAAATTAGAGCGGCGTTATTATGCGAGCAACGATCCGTTCGATGATGCAGCCAACGGACTTCATGAAGAGCTGCGTCATCATCTACTACCCTATCCCGGTCAAAACGAAACGGTCATTGTCATCGGTGATCCCACACGCAATGGCAGTTTGTTATATCTCAAATCGAAAGGAATTACGTATCCTAATTTTCAGTTTTATGCATCCGAATGGGAAAACCGGCGTGTCCCTCAACACGCAACAACGCTCTACATTACTGGAGCGCTATCGGAAGAGTGGGAGCAGAAAACCTCCGCAACCTTTCAAGCACACGGGACAACGTGGTATTGCTATACGCTTAATCGATAAAAAGCTTCTTGCAAGCACCCGTTGCCGTATCACGGATAATATAGATACCGGCAGCCCATGGATTATTGTGTTGTAATACCGAACATTTCATACCGGTGCCCATCAAGCGTCCTTGTAAGTCGATAATATCCACCACTGCAAACGTGGCTTGATCCTGCTCTTCGGGTTCTTCGACTTCCACCACAAAACAATCGAGTTCAATGGGTGCATAGCTTGTTTCACTGAACACTTCCGAACGGCGATAGAGCAACACGGCAGCTTGGTCTCCTCTATCCTGCGTATCAAACCGTCCGCACAGCACAATGCCTTGCTCCGTAGCGATAATGCATTCAAATTCTTCATCGCGATCCGTCGCCGCGAACAGACCGCCTTGGTATCCTCCATCAACGGTGTATTTCTCAAAGCATCCATCTGCTCTACCAAAACCATTCAGCTCTGTCCGGCCACCAAAATACCACATGCCATTCCATACAGCGACATCCTCCATATCGTGCGGAATGAACCAATAGTCAATTTCATTTCCTTCCGGATTGAATCGTTGACGGTACGTTTGTTTTTCTTCACCCAAAACCTTTGATCCTGTCGCATACAGATAAGTGCCATCCGTTGCAATGGCACGTCCCCTAATCTCATGTGTGACATCAACACGCTTATTATTCCACAGCAACTCATCTTCACTATTCATTCTCCACACCGAAGCCTTTACGGTATCATTTTCGGTAACATAACCGACAACAGCCCAACCATCAGGTAGAGTGACAATATCCTGAACGGCGTCTTCACGCTCATACCCAAAGATCCATTCATTGAGTTCGGTTCCATTCCCGTCGATATGATAAATAATGCCATCCTGATCACCAGCGCCATCGCTGTAGGTGTTTCCCGTAATCAAAAAACCTCCCTGTGGATGACGGGAAATCGCAGTACCGAAATCCCAGTCCTGTCCACCATATGCGTGATTCCAAAGCAACGTTCCTTCCGAATTTACCTTCATCACTTGGATATCATAAGAGCCATTGCCATAACTGGAACCATAGCCCAGGAGTAAAAAATTCCCGGACATATCTTCCACCAGATCGATGCCCCATTCTACCTGAGCGCCGCCATAGTTATAATGCCATACACAGTTCAGTTCATCATCAAGCCGCAACAAGAACATGTCTGTGTTGCCGGTCTGATTACTACCGGTGGTGCCAATTACGGCGTATCCACCATCGCTACAAGCAATCACAGCTGATGCCTTTTCGAAGTTCGGTCCACCGAATGTTTTGATGAGCACAGTGTCGGTTTGTGCTTGCATGGACATGACTGATAGCAGTCCGATGCCTATAAATAGCGCGTTCAGTTTCATGCGGAGAACGAGTTTATGACTTGACGAATTTTAACCAGACGCTCGAGCATGGGTTCGAGTAATTCGAGTCGAAGCATGTTGGCTCCATCGCTCTTGGCATCCTTTGGAGAAGGATGTGTTTCAATGAATAATCCATCAGCTCCAACGGCAATTGCCGCGCGTGCAATAGTTTCGATCAACTCCGGCTTGCCACCCGTCACGCCGGATGCCTGATTGGGTTGTTGCAAGCTGTGTGTGCAATCCATGATGGTAGGCGCGAAAGCACGCATAGCGGGAATGCCCCGATAATCGACCACCAAATCCTGATACCCGAACGTGGTTCCGCGCTCTGTAAGCCACACCTTTTCGTTACCGGTTTCCTTCACCTTTTGCACCGCGTGCTGCATACTTTCCGCAGAGAGGAATTGCCCCTTTTTGATGTTGACCACTTTGCCGGTTCGACCTGCAGCGTGCAAGAGATCCGTTTGACGGCAGAGAAAAGCCGGTATCTGCAATACATCCACATACTGAGCGGCCATGGCTGCTTCTTCTGCGGTGTGGATATCAGTCACTACAGGTAGATCGAATGTTTCTGAAACTTTGCGCAACAGTTTCAATGCCGCTTCGTCGCCAATCCCGCTGAAGCTATCACTGCGCGAGCGATTGGCCTTGCGGTAAGAAGATTTAAATACGTATGGAATGTTCAAACGATCGGTAATCGCCTTGCACGTTTCCGCAACCTGCATCACCATCGCTTCGCTTTCGACCACACAAGGCCCTGCGAGCAAGAAAAAATTCCCACTCTCGGTGTGCTTTAACTGTTTCAATTCATTCATCATACTCGCGTGCTTTAAAAACTTTTACCAATCGATACGAATGCTTCTGCGCCATGCGCCTTATTAGCGACAAGTCCGGCCAAATGACTCGAGCCTGCGCGAATCAGCCATGTTCCCTTTGGCATCCACTGCACTTCGGCGCCCATTCCCCAGCGACTGTAACCACCGGCATGTGCGCGCGCAGTCACCAATAAATCTTCTCTAAACCGATGCGAGACAGCAGCGAATAGTTGCGGCTTAGCCACACGATTTGGGAATAGGTTCCAACCTACTTCGTAGAAATGTCCTTTGCCAAATTGCTTGACGTAACGCAATTGAAAGGTCATCGGAAGCGGCGCCATGAACGTCCTTTGTGTGCGAGAAGTCAGCAAAGAATCTTCCGGTGAGGGGGCGACCAACGAATCGTCGTGGTTGCTCAGCCATGGATTTGCATCAAAGCCCGTCCAGGAGAACTCACGACTCACGGTATAATGCTCGGATGCGTCGTTCCAAAAAACAACACCCACATCGCGAATCGACAGATTGATAAAGCCTTTATCATCGGCCAACGGGAGGTTGTAATCTACATCGATTGCAACACCAACGCCACTGCCGTTGGCCCATCCTGTGCGTGAGGTGTCGGAGCGAGTGTATTCGCCATCGGGCGAGATTCGCAGCGTATCCCCAACCGTGGAGGTATAAAAATCCGCGCTGTTCATCACCAGTGAGCGATACGATTGCCCTTCCACCAGCGAGAGCGTGATGCCACTGAGGGTGGGTTTATCAAAAATGCCCAGCCCGAATTTCTGCCATGACTGTTGCATCATAAATGCAGGACCGAGTTCCTTGTTCAATCCCGCTGATGCTTGATTTCCCTCGAAGATGGTCGAAAACAACTTGGATGAAAATCCGGCGAAACCATGATAGTATGAACCCACTGTCGCCTTCAGGCCAATGGACGGATTGGCAAATAGCGTATCGCGAAAATTCATCAGCGTTAATTCTCCCATAGCTGCATAACCTGCGCGATTGTCGGAAGACATATCGCTCACTAACCGATCGATGTGCTCATTGGTGATACGTCCGCCCAGCGTGGCTTTGCGCACGAAATCCATATCCAGTGCATTGGAACCTACCTGACCGGAAGCGGAAGCCATTATCCAGGCATTACTAGCGCGCAGGGCAGTATCCTTTGAGAGCAGCATCAACGAAGGCAATTGTGCCGAAGCCTTTGTCAGTGTGAGCATCAGGAAGCTCACCCACAAAACGGAGATTGGTATTCTTCTCATTGTCCGATTTCAAAAGTGTAAGTGCCGTTCGCAATCAATTTAAAGTCGATGCCATAGGTATCGTAAATCCCAACGGCTGTGCCCGGTCCGGGTGTATTCAAACCTACATCAATAACGAGTTGATGCGTGTTGTTGACACGACCAATCAACTCAGGATTGAGTGGGATTGCTATCCATGACTCCGCGGCTTGTGTAGCACCGACCGAAGTAGTTGTGGAAGCTGCATCGATGGATGCACCCTCTACAACGGTAATTAATTCACCATCCTGCAATAGACGCAAAGTGCAGCGCGCTCCTATCGGAAATTCATTCTTCAACCACAGTGATAAATCACCGTTGAACAGCGCTTCAATGGCATCATTGGTTAGATCGAGCGTATCGCGAAACGTGAGATTATCCATACCGATGCGCAGCGGTATATCGAGAGCAACAGTTGCGCTCAGTGCATCATCAAGAAACACAAAGTCATTGCCCGCCGTGATGTCGCCCATGGGGTTTAATCCTACTGTGGCCGTGATATTCAAATCACGCGGCAGAAATTCAAGGAAGTTGTCCAGATTACTATTGTCGCTGTTCAACACATAGGCATGTTCTTCGGCAATAACGTCCGATCCATTGCGGGTTGCGCGTGCAATGTTCAGTGGTGCAAAGAGCGGTGCGTGCTCCAGTTCGATAGTATTCCCAACAGCATTATACCCGCGCAATCCTGTGAAATGAAGCTGCGCATCCATTCCAACAGCGTTGCGGATGTTAACGTTCATAACGGCGCCATTGAGGTCGAGTGTACCCTCGGGGAGATTTACGGAAGCATCGAGATCGACTGTTTCATTGAGCTCATAATTATGCTGCCCGAAATAGCCATCGGCATATTCAACCCCGGGATCAATGAACTTCAATTCCATTTGCACGATATCATTCATGAGCACAGTCGCAGGAGCAAAAGCAGCAGGATCCACTTGAATTCCCAAAATAGTTTCTACTACATTGTAATCATTACCCGCTGGTCCCGTTAGCGCAAGTTCATAGCCGGCAAGATCAATGCTGCCCGTTTGTGTAAATGGCGTGGTGGCCGAACCCGGATCGGTCTGTATGGTTATCAACTCTGCGTTGCCGTTGCGAGTCAATCCCGGAAGCGAAAATTCACAAATCAAATCACCTTGAACGGCGCTCACCATGCGATACTCCAGTGTTCCGCGACTGAAGCGCACATGACGCAGTTGCACCGAAGGCAGGTTCATGTGGATTTCTTCAACGATGTCAGGTGCAACAAAGCCCGGATTAAACGCGCCGCTAATCGGCAATTCAAACCCAACCGTAATGGTTGTATCATCGATAGCCACAATAGTGTCCAGGTTGAAATCTGCCAACTCGCGTTCAAACTTCACATGCCATAGGCCCGTGCCATCTGCATAAAGCAAGGAGTCGTCCACCACATTCGAAAGCGTTAATCTTCCCGTGGCCAGCGGCACAAGCACATTGCTATCCCATACCGTTGATTCCTGACGCGAGCATTGGGTGAAAACGATGGCAGACAACAAAGCCAGTCCAACGCGCAAGGCAGTATATTTCAATGAGAATCGATTCATGATACAGGTGATGGGTTTTGACGTTTAACAAGAAACAGCCACTTTCCAAATGTAAGGCATTGGGCCAGTATGAGCAGAAAGACCGAGGGGTGAAAGGACTGCGGGAGAAGCGGTGCGCAAACGAAAGCGCCAACGGTGAATCCAAAACAGACCATCACCAATCGCCTAAGCAGCTGCGCAGGTAGTTTTCCGGAGAATAAAAGAACAAAGAACAAAGGATGCGCCCAGAGGAGATTCCAATTGAAGCGTGTTGCTGTGTGATCGGTAAAGAACCAGAGAAAGACAATCAGACATCCCAACAAGCCGAGCAACACAAAAAGCAATTTATCCGTGAAGAGAAACGTGTTGCTGTTTCTATACCGCAAATGCACAAGCGCATGCGCGAGCAGAAATAAAGCTAGCAAGGCGTTTGGACCTGACCATGGGTTGACGCTGAGTTCAAAATTCACCGGTAGCAATTGACGCGGGCGCTCGCACAGCAGCTCGCCCTCGACAGTGGCGAATTCCAATTCCGTCATGAGCGAATCGGGGAGAAACATCAGGCCGTAATCTCCGACTTGCGCGTCACAGGGTTGACCAAGAGCGAGATCGATACCGAGGTCGCTCCAGGGTTGGTAATCCAAATACGTTTGAATCGCTTTGCGGTAGGTTTGCTCCGCAGGTCTGCTGTAGGGAAATTGAATAGGACTGTGTTGCTTAAGTGAATCAAATGCAACGTATCGATAACCCCACGGCTTAGTGTCGGTGTCGGACAGCGCACGCATGAGCATGTCACGGATACGTGTTGAACAATTATCGTAAAAAAAGTCGTAGCGATAGGTGCAGTTCTCACGCTTCAGATTGGTTTGAAGTAACTCGAACAGGCGCTGTTTTTCCGAGCGTGTTAGTCGCAATTCCTGCTCCCACACTCCCCTTCCTTCGTATTCATAAGAGGAGATGAAATCCTCATAGGTAGAAGACTGCAAAAGGTAATCGAGTTTGCCGCGAGCAAACTTGACATAGAAGGTTTCATCAAAGAGAAACGTACCGTAGTTGTAAACGACGTCGTAATAATTTCCTTGAATAGAATCCTGCAAGCGAAACGCAGAATGTCCAAAGAGCGAATACAAATCAGGGCCGGGAGAACACGTAATAACCGAGAACCTAGCGCGATTGGACAATTGCGGCACTTGCGCATGAAGGTGCAGCGCAGAACAAAAAACGAGTGCTGTAATGAAAAGTCTGAACAGTGTTTTTCTCAGCATACGACGACTCCTTCAAATACTTTTTCAGCGGGTCCGCAAAGCCAGATATCTTCAAAACCATTTGCTTCGCGTGAGAATTTCACTTTCAAATCACCCCCTGAAGTGTGCACGATGATTTCTGAGCAATCAGGGTCATTTAGTGCAAGACTCAACGCAGCTGCTGTGACACCTGTGCCGCAGCTGAGTGTTTCCGCTTCTACACCTCGCTCATACGTGCGCATCCATAGTTCGCCTTTTCCGTAGCGCACAAAATTCACATTGATACCTTCCTTTTTGAACCGCTCATTGTATCTGATAGCATGGGCAGCTGTGAGAATATCCAACTGCTCAAGCGCTTCATGTGGCACGATGTAATGAGGAGAACCCGTATGGATGACGCAATCTTCGCCATTTTTTTCCACCGCTTCCACATCGCGCATGCGAATCTGAATCTCCGGTGTATCAGTTAAACCCGAGTCATGAAGCAGAAAAAGATGCACGCCATCGATGGCAGCAAACGTACCGTGATTGGAAATCATTCCCAGTGAACGCGCAAATGCCACAGCGCATCGACTGCCATTGCCGCAAAAGCTTTGCGAGCCATCGGGATTGTAGAACACCATTTCAAAATCCTCTGCGGAGTGATTTTTCACGATGATTAATCCATCACTACCGATACCAAAATGGCGATCGCACAACTTCACAATTTGATGAAGATCCAATGCGAAGTCGGCGGCGCGTCCATCGATGAGCACAAAATCATTTCCGGTGCCGTGATACTTGAAAAATGGCAGTTGCATTGGCGCAAGTTAACGTAAGGCGGCAGAGTCCAAAAGTCGCTCGAGAAATATTGGGAATTTGACTTCTATGCCGTGGCGTGTTCGCTGTAAATTGCGCCTCAATCTACACACGCCACGTAATGGCTATTCTTGAGAAAAAAGACACCAAAAAAAGTCAGACGT
>JBKCDO010000275.1:0-3725 GCA_046304755.1 Flavobacteriales bacterium | reverse complement strand
TCATTGCACTTCGTTACTGAAAATTCCCATGTAGTGTTTGTCGATGTAGTCACCTTTGTAGAGAATTTGGCGGCGCAAAGTGCCTTCATGTTGAAAGCCTATTTTCTCATACAGCTTGATAGCTGCCGGATTATTGGCATAGACCGCCAACACAACTTTGCGAAAATTCAATTGGTTGAATGCGTAATTCAAACATAAACGCACCACTTCTGTTCCGATACCTTTCCCCCAATAATCGCGGTCACCGAGCAATAGCCCCAGTTCACACGTTCTATTGATCCAATCGAAGTTGTCCAGTTTGATATTTCCAATATGAATGTCATTCGATTTGTGGCAAATGGCGAACATGACTGCACTTTTCGAATTGATAATCTGTTGAACGTAGTTCGATAGATTGGTCATATCACTCGGGAACGCTCCTGAAGCCAGTCCACGAGTGACTTCCTCATCATTCATCCATGCCAGGTAGCGAGGGCCTACATCGCTCATTTCAATGGCGCGCAGGTAAATGCTATTTCCTTCGATAAACGCTTTCATCCTGAGTGTTTAGTTTGGAGCATCTGCAGATGCTTGTCCATTGCCTGCGCATTTTTGGTGAGATTATGCTCATGCATGCGATACCGGTACAAGGGAAGAATAATGTTGTAGATGTTGTATTTATCCGTCCATCGAATACGCAAGTCTTCTTCTTCACGAGCCCGAAATTGCTCATCATACAATCCAATGGTGAATAGAAAATCTTTACGAAACATGACGCCGCATGCTATGGGTTTTTGAGCGGCACTGACATGTTCGATGTGCTTGCCTCGCTCATCCACCAGATAATAATCGACTGCTACCGCGTCCAGCGCATTGTTTTCCTCTAAGAATAACTTTTGCAGGCGGAGTGTCTCCTTGTGTAAGTAGTCGTCAGCATCCAGAAATACGACAAATTGGCCTTTGGCTTTTTTGATGCCGAAATTTCTGGCACCGGATAGTCCCATATTTTCTTCCAGATGGAAGATTCTGGCGTCTTTTTCAAAGTTTTCTAAAACCGTTTTTGTGCTGTCTGTGGAGCAATCATTTACAACGATAATCTCATACTGATCATCTGCTAAACTTTGGTCGAGAGCGCTGCGAATAGCACGTTCAACATATTGCGCATAATTGTATGTGGTGATAATCAGAGAGACCATATCACATTGCGTTAAGTTGATTTTTTACGACGCTTTGATTTAGTCGATAAATCTTCGGTGTAATAATTATTTCCGTACATGTATCCGCCGTAAGTATTGCCATAGCCATAGCCGTATCCATAGCCATAACCGTAGCGGTATGCGTACTTACCGTAATAGTACTTCCAGCGCTTCTGCTTGATGTTATTTAAAATGATGGAGTTTTTCTTGAGGTTGTTCATCAAGAGCACATCCTCCAAGTGGCGAACACCGGCCTTGGTTGCCTTCTCCGTATTCATTACGAAAATCCCAAGATCAGCTTTACTCAATAATACCAATGAGTCGCTAATCAGCAACAGCGGCGGCGTATCGATGATGATAAAGTCGTATTGCTCTTTCATTTCCCCGAGCAACTGGTCAACACGCGCGTTGAGTACCAATTCTGATGCATTAGGTGGAACCGGTCCTGCGGAGATGGCATCCAGGTTTTCAACGCTGGTAGTAACAATACTCTGACGGTAGTCGGTTTTGCCAATCAAGAAAGACGAAATCCCACTTACGTTTTCCAATCGCAGCGATTTGTGCACTTTCGGTTTGTGCATATCGAAGTCAAGGAGCAGCACGCGCTTGGATGCTTTGGCCAATACGGAGGACAGGTTCACGGATACGAAGGTTTTTCCTTCTCCCGGATGCAATGAGGTAATCAAAATCAATTTTGGTCCTTCTTCCGGAAGGATGTATTGCAGGTTAGTTCGAACCGATCGGAAAGCTTCACTTACATTCGATCGTGGGTTGCTGCTAATTACTATTGGATCAAGATCAATGTCCTGATAATTTGGAATTCCACCCAGTAAAGGCATACGGGTGAGGGATTTCAATTCGCGCGTATTCTCGATACGTTCAAAGAAAATTGCGCGCACGATACCTATGATAAGTGCTATAAAGAACCCGATTCCGACATAGACCCAAACAGTACTTTTCTTTTCGGGTCCAACTACACCGAGCGAACGTGCTGCTTCGATAACGCTGGTTTGAGGAACAATACCGGCTCGTGCAATTACCGTGTTGGCCTTTTTCTGCAAGAGGAATGTATATTGACTTTCATTGACGGTCATTTTACGTTCAATGCTCATCAAATCACGCTGAGAGCGTGGGATATCGCGAAGCTCAGCTTCTACCTCGAAATAAGATTTCTTTATAACGCCAATTCTGTTTTCGATTTGCTTTTTGTTATCGGTGGTGTAGCGGAAAATACTATTGCGTATTGTTTTTACTACTGAATCCACCTTCTGCACCCTGCGGTCCGAGGGCTTCATGTCCACGAGTAATTCTGTTTTTCGTTGTTTCAGATTGAAAAGATCCTGTACCAAACTATTTAGGGATGCATCCTCAGCTTTCAAAATATTCATTGGCGGGATGATGGACATGTCCTTTTCTCGTGTCAGAAATTCTTCTAAGCTGCTAAGGGCTTCAGCCCGGGTTTTCAAATTACGCTCTTCAATCTCGAGGTCTTGTAGTTTTTTAAACGCCTGTTGCTGCTCAATATTGAGGTCTAGAATGTCTTTTGACGATTTGAAGTTTTCAATTTCACGCTCCAACGAGTCCATTGTTTTCATGACTCCATCGAGCTGTTTGTCAATGTACTCCTCCGTTTTCTGGTTTACAAGTAACTGTTTCTCGAGCGTGTAGTCGATGTAGACTTTAGCTAGGGTGTCTAGGAAGATTTTTGCTCTGCTTTCAAGCATGTCCTTCATCGTTAGCGATAGAATACTTGTGAAGTCCTGGTTTTCTATATTCAAACCTGAACGGAATCGATCCACAAGGACTTCGGGATGCTGAACGGTAAACTGAAAGTTTTGTTCCTGAATACTCTTCAGGCTTATTTCATCTACGCGGGGCATGAGGTTAACTTGGATTGAAAAATTCACATCCTCATTGAGTTTGCCGAATTGAAAGTCATGTGTCAACTTCTTGCCATCGATTTCGTAACTGATAGTGTAGGTGTTCAGATCAACAATTTTTAGGTTGAAGGGCTTGCCATAAAGCTTCTTGTCCATGTGCCTCCAATCACATTCAATATCAAAAAATGCAAAGCGGTCGACTTGTTCCGTTTTTACACGCCCTACCAAAAAGTAGCTTTTAGTGAAATCTACCCGCTCCATGACTTTGCCAATCAAGTCGAAAGAACTGATGATGCGTTTTTGGTTGGTAATGTCCTGAATGAGCGAGTAGTATCCGATATCCTTAAAAATCTGCGTTTGGTAATCATAAGTCTCGCTTGACTTGAGAAGAATTTCCGTTTTGGCCGCGTAGATATTAGGAAGGCGGTGTGTGTAAAACAATGCGAACATCCAACCAATTCCGGAAAAGAGAATCAGCAAGTACCAGTTCTTGTTGATGAACTTGATAATGGGCCTTAAATCATCGGCATCCAGGAAATTCGTTTTTGGTGCTTGCGGGGTCGTATTCGACATGTGGTAGGTTGGTGATTCGGTAGTCGGGCAAATATAGGTTGTAATCGACACGAACAATTTCTGAGGTGATTTCAGCGGATAACAATTATTTCACGCA
>JBKCDO010000274.1:0-1950 GCA_046304755.1 Flavobacteriales bacterium | reverse complement strand
CAGCGGGTCAGTGTGCTACGACGACGCAGCTCACGATTACCATCACACCGAACGTGACACCGACGTTCGCGGCGGTGGGTCCGTTCTGCAGCGGTGCTTCGATTCCGGCATTGCCAACGACTTCTACCAACGGCATCGCAGGAACATGGAACCCGGCGATCAACAACACGGCAACGACTACATACACGTTCACGCCAACAGCGGGTCAGTGTGCGACGACGACGCAGCTCACGATCACCATCACACCGAACGTGACACCAACGTTCGCGGCGGTTGGTCCGTTCTGTAGCGGCGCAACCATCAATGCATTGCCAACGACATCGACCAACGGCATCACAGGAACCTGGAACCCGGCGATCAACAACACGTCGACGACTACATAAACGTTCACGCCAACAGCGGGTCAGTGTGCTACGACGACGCAGCTCACGATTACCATCACACCGAACGTGACACCGACGTTCGCGGCGGTGGGTCCGTTCTGCAGCGGTGCTTCGATTCCGGCATTGCCAACGACTTCAACCAACGGCATCACTGGAACCTGGAACCCTGCCATCAACAACACTGCGACGACAGGGTATACGTTTACACCAACTGCAGGTCAGTGCGCGACGACGGCTTCACTCACGATTACTATTGTATCTCCAGCCAATGCCGGTGTTGATGCAGCCCTGAGTTTGTGCTCGAGCGGAGTATCCGTGAATCTGTTTAACTATTTGGGCGCACAGGCCCAAACGGAAGGTAGCTGGAGCGGTCCATCTGCATTGAGCGGCGGTTATTTGGGCACTTTCAACCCGACCACACAACAAGCAGGAGTATATACCTACACAGTGAGCGGAACAACCCCATGTCCTGCGGATCTAGCAGTGGTGACAGTCAGCATCAACGCATCGAATACTGCAACGATTAGCTATCCTACTCCTATTTGTTCGGGCACAGGAGGCGAAATCGCTCCGATTATCACAGGCACTGCCGGAGGAACGTTTGCTTCAACGGCCGGTTTAGTTATCAATGCATCAAACGGATTCATCAACCTCGACAGTTCTTCACCTGGCAGCTATACAGTGACCTATTCGATTGCCGCAAGTGCCGGTTGTGCTGCGTTTCAAACGACGGCCTTAGTTGACATCCGTCCTAATTTGTTTGCCTCTGTATCCGGCAGTGGTGACATTTGCAGTGATTCAAATGCAACGTTCAATTTTACCGGAACCGCAAATAGCACTATCTCATTCGCATTAAATGGCAATCAACAAGATATACTCTTGAGTGCATCGGGCAATGGAACTTATACCGTTGCCAATGCGACCAGTCAATCAGTTGTGCAGCTGATCTCAGTAAGTGATGGCACATGCATTAACTCAATCAACGAAAGCGCTATTGTAAATGTCTATCCATTGTTGGAAGCCACAGTTTCGGCCAATACTCCAATTTGCGACGGTTCAACAGCAGTGTTCACATTGACCGGACCGAGTAATGGATCCGTCACTTGTGTGCTTAACGGCTCCCCTCGAACCGTTAATTTGGATGGTAATGGAACCGGTTTTGTTGTTGAGCCGAATGCTTATAGTGACCAAGTCATCAATCTTATTTCTGTTAGCGATGGAACGTGCACCAATTTAGTCTTTGGAAGCGCTATTGTAAATGTCAATCCATCGTTGGAAGCCTCCGTTTCGGCCATTACTCCAGTTTGCAACGGTTCGGTTGCGGTATTTACATTGACCGGTCCAAGCAATGGTAACATCACTTACTCGCTAAATGGCGGCCCGCTCCAAAACGTTAATTTGGATGGAAGTGGAACCGGCATCGTTCTCGAAGCGTTTGCCCATTCGGACCAGGTCATCACCCTTGTTTCTGTGAGCAATGGCACGTGTGAAAATGCAATCTCAGGAAATTGCCAGCAATGTTGTGTTGGATGGTGGATGCATCCCCCCGGGCAGGGGCTGATTGGTT
>JBKCDO010000273.1:0-16774 GCA_046304755.1 Flavobacteriales bacterium | reverse complement strand
TGAAGATGAATATTGATCTCAACCTAAATCCCCGGTAATTCGGGGATTTTTTATTTCCGGGGAATCCAGGGTTTCTCTTCGGCTCCCAATTCATGAGAAAGCATGCGGGAAAGCACGAATAAATAATCACTCAATCGATTGAGGTATTTCAGTCCTACTTCGGGCACAGGTGATTGCTCAGCGAGGAATACCACGCTGCGTTCGGCTCTTCTGCAAATGCAGCGCGCAACATGACAGTGGGAAACAGCGAGGTGTCCGCCGGGAAGAATGAAGTTGCGCATTTCCGGCAGGCGCTGGTCCATTTCATCCATTGCATTTTCGAGTATTTCAATATCGCTCTCTGATAATTCCGGCAAAGCCATTTTGCCAATATGCTCGGGATCGAGGGCCAAATGGCTTCCTAGCGTAAAAAGGCGCTCCTGCACCACAAGAATGAAGTCAGCATGTGGTGTGTGACTGGTGAGGTCGCGCACAACTCCCAGGTAGGAATTCAACTCGTCCACGTTTCCGTATGCTTCAATACGACTGTGATGTTTTGGAACCCTTGTACCGCCGAGTAAACCCGTACTTCCATCATCACCTTTGCGCGTGTAAATCTTCATGCTTCAAAGTTATGTCTGAACCCGCTTAATCACTTCCTTTGCGCAGCTAAAAAAGCCATGATTCATGATTTACGGTAAACAGGAGCGCTACGACAGAGCGTATTTGAGAATGGCGGTTGAGTGGGCGTCGCTTTCGCATTGCACGCGCAAAAAAGTGGGGGCTATCCTTGTGCGCGACAACATGATTATCAGCGACGGTTACAACGGTACACCAAGCGGATTTCCCAATGCCTGCGAAGATGACAATGGCGACACGCATTGGTACGTGTTGCATGCGGAGGCAAACGCTATTCTGAAAATCGCTCGTTCATCGAATGATGCCAAAAACTCTACGCTGTATATAACGCTATCGCCCTGTAAAGAATGCTGTAAGTTGATTTTACAAGCAGGAATTAAGCGTTTGGTGTATATGCATGAATACAAGGACACGACAGGGCTGGATTTTTTAAGAAACGCCGAACTCGAGATTGTTCAAATTCCGGACGCGATTTGAACCCGCGTTAAAATTTTCATCACCGTGTAAACCACGGCTATTTCTTACCGTTAATTTGCCACCTGCGCAGACGCGCGATTTACATGCAGCAATCAACCAACGATATCTTCTCGTCTCAAGTGGATCAACAGCCCAAAAAACCCTCACCGGTTCAACCGCTCTTGTTTGCATTGACCTTAATTGCCGGGATGTTCATCGGTACCAATTTGGGAGATAAAAATCTGCTGCAGGTAAAGCCGGCCGTTGAGCAGAATGCAAACAAATTGGTCAGTCTCATTGATTTCATTGAAGACAACTACGTAGATAGTGTAAATAAGCAACAGCTTATCGAGGATGCCATCGCCAGTGTGCTCAAGAACTTGGATCCGCACAGTTACTATATGGGTTCCGATGAAGTGGCGCTGGAAAAGGAACGCATGAAGGGCGAGTTCAGTGGTGTTGGAATAGAGTTCCTCATCATGCGTGATAGTTTGATGGTGGTGAAAACAATCAAGGATGGTCCATCAGCCAAGGCGGGACTACAGTCCGGTGATCGCATCGTAGCCGTGAATGGCGTGGAAATTTCAGGCAAAGAACTCGACGGTGATAAGGCGCAAAAACTACTCAAGGGCAAGCAAGGTAGCGAGGTGAAGGTTGCTGTTTTGCGTCCGGGTAAGAAGGGATTGCAAGAATTCACCATCGAGCGCGGAAGTATACCGATTGAGAGTGTTACTGCATCATTCATGGTGAATGATAGTGTTGGCTACATCAAAGTTGATCGTTTCGCAGAGAAGACATACGATGAGTTCATGGCAGCGGCAGAGCAACTTGAGAAGGAAGGTTGTTCATCCGTCATTATGGATTTGCGTGGTAATGGCGGCGGCTTGTTGAATCAAGCGGCAGAAATCGTTGAGGAGTTTTTGCCTGAAGGGCGTACCATCGTGAAGACACGCGGCATGCACACCGGTGAAGATGAAATTCGCTCAGGCAAAAATGGCAAGTTCAAATCGATGGACGTTGTGGTCATGATTGATCAAAACTCAGCCTCGGCGAGCGAAATCGTTGCAGGAGCTTTGCAGGATTGGGATCGCGCGGTGACCGTAGGCCGACGTTCATTTGGGAAGGGACTCGTGCAACACGAAATGGAGTTGGCCGACAACAGCGCGCTGCGATTGACAGTAGCCCGTTACTATACACCAACAGGGAGGTGCATTCAGAAACCCTACGGGGATTCCATCAATTACGAGGATGATTTTCAAATGCGTTTGGCAACTGGTGAGCTGACATCCGCGGATAGCATTCATTTTCCGGATTCGCTGTTATTCCGCACACCTGCTGGTAGATTGGTTTACGGAGGAGGAGGAATTACACCGGACGTTTTTGTCCCAATTGACAGTATCTATTTTTCCGGCCTTTTGTCTGATATAGCCTACAGTGGTATCATTCGAAATTACTGCTTCACATACCTTGATGAGCACCGCAAAGAGTTTTCGAAGTTCAAGTCTGCAGATGATTTCATAGATGATTTTGTAGTTAACGAGACTATGATCAACGGCTTGGTGTCGCTGGCAGAGAAGGAGAAAATCAAAGTGAATCGCAACGTTCTCAAGAAGATTACTCCTCAGTTACGCATGCGTGTAAAAGGTCAGCTAGCTCGAAGTTTGTACGATGACAATGCAATGGCTCGAGTTTCTTTAGAGAGCGACCCTGATTTCAAGAAGGCGCTTCAAGTAGCCTCTGATTACCGCGACTTTGCTGCCGTGAAGAAGTAACTCACCGATTAAGCACAGATCTTTTTCAACCAAGCAAGCGCCTCCTGCATGCATTCGATGTGTCCCATGTGCCCTGCTGTTTCTGCGATATAAATGTTTGCTTGAGGCAATGCGTCGAGTTCTGCATTCATCAGTTCAAGTGGAATGGATTTATCTTGTCTTCCGAGAAAATAGTAAATGGGAAATTGAGCTTGCGTGAGAAAAGCAATGTTATCCGGCCGTTCAATCATCACTTCTTGCGCGGCTTGGATGCACGCTGAGGTGATATCGTTTTTCGCTTGATCAATCATGTTTGCAAGTTCATCACTGAGGAGCTTGCGATTTTCTTCGGCGAGTGTGTTTTGAAGCATGTTGCCCAAATAGAGATCTTTATTTTGACACGCTGCTGTTATTGCCCGTTTGCGGTCTTCGATTTTTTCTATGGTATCCGTACCGGCCTTGGAGTGAAAAAAACCAAGTGCATGTATGCGCGGTTCAATCAAGCGCACCAACGTAGAAGCGAGGTATCCACCCATCGAATGTCCTACCACAATCAAGGGTAAGTGATCATCCGGAATCTGCTGAAGAATAGCTTCACAATACGATTTGGCTGTGTGTTCACCGGGGATTTCCAGGCAATCGCCATGACCCGGAATGGACGGCGTGGAAATGGTGATCGAAGAATTTTCCAGTCCGGCAATCAGGCTGTCCCACATAGACGGACGTTCCGTGAACCCGTGAATCAGTACTAAGCGCCTTTGAGCACTCATACGGCTTCAGCAACTACTTCTTCCACGATATCCGGCATTTTGGCTTTCAATAGATTTTCAATGCCGCCTTTGAGTGTTGCAGTAGAGGATGGACATCCACTGCAAGAACCCTTCAATTGAACATACACTTTTTTATCGCGATAAGCCATGAAGTCAATGGCACCACCGTCGCTTTCTACAGCCGGACGAACGTATTCATGCAATAGGAATCTGATTTCATCATCGTATTCAGTAGCTTCGAAATCGCTGTAATCGGTAGCTTCTTTTGTGGAATTGCTGATGTCGTTTCCTGCGGCTGCTTCTTTTGTGCGGCTAACCAAATCTGCGGGCACTGCGCTAACGGCAACGGCATTATCCATCAGCCATTCACGGATGTATTCGCGAAGCTGTTGCACAATCATTTCCCAGCCCAGAGATTCATCTTTGAGCACTGTAACATAGTTTCCGCTGATGAAAACACTCGTCACAAAAGGGAAGTTGAACAGCTCTTCGGCGAGCGCAGAGGAGCCTTTGGCTTCTGACTTACTTCTGTATTCGACTTGAAGACCGCCGGTGATGAGCGCGCGATCAGCAACAAACTTCATGGCCGACGGATTGGGCGTCATTTCAGCGTATAGGGAAGTGGGTATTTTCTTGGTCGTTTCCATGGCGCAAATTTCGGGAATTTCTCTGCGACTTTGCGGTTAAAAATTGCCGTGTTTACATGCGAAAGAATGTATCATTTTCGTAATATCTTTCACGCTTCAATTAAACAAATCACCCATGCGCATTTTCTTCGTTTGGCTAGCATTAGTCGCCGTTTTATACGCTCAAGCACAGCCGACTTTTCCTTACAACGGAATACTCCCCAAGGATGTCACCGCTGTTGCATTTACACATGCCACCATTTTCGTGGACTATCAAACGCGCTTGGATGATGCAGTGCTGCTGGTAGAAAAGGGAAAGGTAACCGCTGTCGGCAAGGCTCTCCCGATTCCTGCCAATGCAGTTGTTGTGGATTGCAAAGGAAAATTCATCTATCCCTCATTCATCGATTTACATTCTGACTATGGTTTGGCTGAAGCAGCACCCGCAAAGGGCTCCGAAGGTGGTTCACGCATGCGCGGGGGTAGCGGAAATGAATCGCCAAAAGGCGCTTTCGGATGGAACGACGCCATCAACGCCGATTACAACTCAGCACTGAATTTTACCTGCAAGGAAGATGCTGCTAAGGAAATGCGTGGAGCCGGTTTCGGCGCAGTGCTCACACATAAAATGGATGGCATCGTGCGTGGTTCCGGAGCGCTTGTTACACTGGGCACTCAGCCGAATCAGTCCTTGTTGAACCCTATGGCTTCTGCACACTATTCATTCAATAAAGGCACAAGCACAACGGCTTATCCATCGTCGTTGATGGGATCCATTGCGCTGTTGCGTCAATCGTATTACGATGCAAAATGGTATGCACAAGGAGGCAAAGCAGAGGAGCGAAACCTCACCCTGGATGCTATGAATACGCTTGCGCTACGACCTTCGTTTTTCGATGCCGGTGACAAATGGAATTTGCTACGGGCCGATAAAGTGGGCGATGAATTCGGCATTCAGTACATCATCAAAACCAATGGAACCGAATACCAACGATTGAATGACGTCGCGGCAACAAAGGCCTCGCTTATTGTGCCATTAACGTTTCCCGATGCTTACGATGTTAGCGACCCCTATGTGTCGCGTCTGGTAAGCCTCGATGAAATGAAGCACTGGGAAATGGCGCCCTCCAACTGTGCGATGTTATCTGCACAGAAAATTCCGTTCGCAATCACCGGACATGGCCTAGGCGAGCGCGCTCAATTTTGGAAGAACCTGCGCAAGGCTGTTAAACGAGGGCTTTCAGAGCAGGAGGCATTGAAGGCGCTAACCTACACGCCTGCCTTTTGGATAGGAGCCAATAATGAATTGGGGTCTTTGAAAGAGGGCGCTTGGGCCAATTTCTTCATAGCATCCGACAATATTTTTAACGAGTCTGCAATGTTGTATGAAAACTGGGTGCAGGGCGAGCAGTTTGTGATTGAAGCAGCGAAAACAATTGAACTGGCTGGCAATTACGAACTGAAGTTACCTAAGCACACCTATGAGTTAAAAGTGAAAGAGGTGGAGGGAAAAACAAAGGCGTCCATTCAACATGTAAAGCCTGGCAAGAACGATGATGGCACAGCGAAAATGGATACACTCAATTACACCGTTTCCATTTCATTGGTGAACGAGTTGCTCACGATTAGTTTCGACGCATCCGATGAGTTCTACGCGGGCATGCTGCGTCTTGCCGGTGATGTTGCTAATGATCGAGCGAACTGGAGCGGACGAGGACAAGATGCGGCGGGTAATTGGATGGATTGGAGCGCCGTCAAGAAGGCGAAAGACGTTAAGAAAGAAGATGACGGTAAAAAGGAGAATGGAGAAAAGGGAAAGGAGAATGGAGAAAAAGAAGTAGTCGGCGACGTCATCTATCCTTTCACCGCTTATGGTTCGAAGGAAAAGCCGAAAACGGAAACGATACACATCAAGAATGCCACGCTTTGGACATGCGAAGCCGAAGGGAAAATTGAAAATGGCCAGATGCTTATCCATCAAGGAAAAATTGTAGCAATCGGTAAAACGGTTGATGCATCGAAATATCCGGGAGCCCGCGTTATTGACGCACAAGGCAAGCATGTCACGCCCGGTATCATCGACGAACACAGTCACATTGCATTGGCGAGTGTGAATGAAGGCGAACAGGCGTGTAGTGCAGAAGTGGAAGAGGCTCGCGTGGTGTGGCCGGAAGATATTGACATCTACCGCCAACTTTCGGGTGGAGTAACCTGTGCTCAGTTGCTTCACGGAAGTGCTAACCCCATCGGAGGACAAAGCGCACTGGTGAAATTACACTGGGGAGGTAATGCTGAGGATATGTTGGTCGACAACGCGCCGGGCTTCATCAAGTTTGCCTTGGGTGAAAACGTGAAGCAGTCCAACTGGTACAACGATGGCATGCGTTTTCCGCAAACGCGTATGGGTGTGGAGCAGTTGTACTACGATCACTTCATACGCGCAAGGGAGTATGGTGCTGCCAATATTGCGGCTTTACAAGAACTTGGAAAGAGCAGAAACACGAGACAGAATAGCTCACTGGCTTTCGTGAATTCTCCAAGGGTTGATCTGGAAATGAAAACGCTTTGGGAAATCCTTAACAAGGACCGTTTTGTTACCTGCCACAGCTACGTGCAAAGCGAAATCAACATGCTCATGCACGTGGCAGATAGCATGAATTTCACACTCAACACATTCACACACATTTTAGAAGGATACAAGGTGGCCGACAAGATGAAGGCACATGGTGCGGGAGCAAGTTCGTTCAGCGATTGGTGGGCCTACAAGTACGAAGTGAAGGATGCCATTCCACACAATGGAGCATTGCTGCACGAGCAAGGAATCACAGTAGCCTTCAATAGCGACGATGCTGAAATGGCACGCCGTCTCAACCAGGAGGCTGCTAAGGCGGTTAAATACGGTGGTGTAAAGGAAGAGGAGGCTTTGAAATTCGTTACGCTGAATCCTGCCAAGCTGTTGCACATCGATAAACGCACGGGTAGTCTGGCTGCCGGCAAGGATGCTGACGTGGTTATTTGGACCGACCATCCGCTGAGCATATACGCAAAGGCGGAGAAGACGTTTGTTGATGGCATCTGTTATTTCGATGCGGAACGAGATGTGGAAATGCGCAAGAGCATGAACACAGAACGCGCGCGCCTCATTCAGAAAATGCTCAACGCAAAGGGCGCCGGGGAGCCTGTCCGCGCGCCCGGCTTCAAGGACAAGAAGCATTTCCATTGCGATACGCTCGATCAAACTTCACAAGGTGTTTCATTCAAATAAGCAGCAACCATGAGAACCCTATTTATCACACTCTTTTTTGCAGCGAGTCTGTTGTCTATCGCACAGCAAAATCCAACCGTAGCGCCTGTACAAACGCGCTCTGTGCTCATCATGAATGCGACAGCGCATATAGGTGATGGAACCGTCATCGAAAATGCAGCCATTGGATTTCGCGATGGTAAGCTTGATATGGTGGCCGATGCCCGCACCATTCGTCTGGCTCCGAACGCCTATGACGAAACAATCGATGCGTCGGGCAAGCAAGTTTACCCCGGGTTCATTGCAACCAACTCAACACTTGGACTGCATGAGTTGGATGCCATTCGTCCGGCCAACGATGTGGCAGAAACAGGAGCCTACAAGCCCGGTATTCGCTCGGCAATAGCCTACAATACTGACTCGGAAATCATACCCACTGTGCGTCTCAACGGTGTATTGATGGGCCAGATAACGCCGCGCGGAGGTGTTATTAGCGGCACGTCATGCGTTATGCAATTCGACGCCTGGAACTGGGAAGATGCGCTGATAAAGGCCGACGACGGTGTGCACCTCAATTGGCCGGGTGTTTTCCATAAGCACTACGACAAGGGCAAAGTCAATGTCGAGAAAGTGAAAACATATGACCAGCAACTGCGCGAGATTCACACCTTCTTTAATGAGGCTCGTGCTTATTGCGCAGTGAAGGAGCCCGCAATTCGTGAAGTGCGCTTTGAAGGATTGCGCGGTGTGTTCAGCGGTTCACAGAAGTTGTATGTGCATGCGGACGATGCAAAGTCGATTCAGGAGGCCCTGAATTTCAAAGTAAGTCAGAAAGTTCAGCAGATGGTTATTGTTGGTGGATATGACGCGCATTTGGTGGCGGAGCAATTAATCGCCAATCAGGTTCCCGTCTTATTGCGTCGTTTACATGAGTTGCCGATGTATGCCGAGGACGATATTGATCTGCCATTCAAGTTGCCCGCGTTGCTTTACAAGGCCGGGGTGTCATTTGCCTTGCAGAATGAAGGCGATATGGAACGTATGGGGGCCCGCAACCTGCCGTTTTATGCGGGTACTGCCGTAGCCTATGGTTTGCCTTATGAAGAAGCGGTGCGCTCATTGACGCAATCACCAGCAAAAATTCTCGGAATAGACAGCACCTGCGGAACGCTCGAGGTGGGTAAAGACGCAACGCTGTTTATTTCGAATGGCGACGCGCTGGATATGCGCACAAACGCGCTCACACACGCCTATATCCAGGGCAGAAGCATCATCCTCCGCAGCAAGCAGACCGACCTCTACGAGAAGTACAAACAGAAGTACTCCAAGTAAGGGCGACCCGCCGTCGTCGCCCCGACATATCAATAAAACCGTAAATTCGCGCACGTAATCAGTCCACGATTGAAGCTCCGCGCCGAACATATCATCAAACAATACGGGCAACGCACTGTAGTGAGGGGCGTTTCCTTCGAGGTTAATCAAGGTGAAATCGTTGGTTTGCTTGGCCCGAACGGCGCCGGAAAAACCACGAGTTTCTACATGGTCACGGGTTTGGTTAAGCCAAATGAAGGCCATGTGTTTTTGGATGATACTGACATCACGCGCGAACCGATGTATCGTAGAGCACAACTCGGGGTGGGCTATTTGCCACAAGAAGCAAGCGTATTTCGCAAGCTATCCATTGAAGACAACATCAAGGCCGTATTGGAAATGACGCGCCTAAGTAAAAAGGAACAGGGCGATAAATTGGAGTTGCTGCTGGAGGAATTCGGCCTCACGCACAAGCGCACCTATATGGGCGGCACCTTGAGCGGAGGTGAACGCAGACGCACAGAGATTGCACGTGCACTGGCTACTGATCCCAAGTTTATACTCTTGGATGAGCCCTTTGCCGGTGTGGATCCGATTGCGGTAGAGGACATTCAAAAAATCGTCTATCAGCTCAAACAGCGCAACATAGGCGTACTCATCACCGATCACAACGTTCAGGAAACACTCTCCATTACGGATCGAGCGTATCTCCTCTATGATGGGCAAATTCTGAAAGCAGGAACGGCAGAAGAGCTTGCTGCCGATGAGCAGGTGCGTATAGTCTACTTGGGTCAAAACTTTGAACTGCGCAACGTGAAGGTTGGATAATGAAAAAAAAAGCCTCCCCGTTGGGAGGCTTTCTTTCTTAACCAAATCCATTAATTAACCAAAAAAACAAATCACACCCTTATAACGGGGTGGGAAAGTCCAAGGTTACATTTTCTGAATATTTTTTCTGATTAGCCGACTTCTACCCAATCACCATGCTCCTTGATGAGGGAGATAAGCTCTTCAACCGCTTGGTCTTCAGGTACATTTTTCTTGACGACATTCTTCTCTTTGTAGAGCGTGATTTTGCCGGGGCCCGTGCCTACATAGCCATAATCAGCATCGGCCATTTCACCCGGACCGTTAACGATGCATCCCATGATGCCAATCTTCACACCCTTCAGATGTGAGGTGCGCGAACGAATCTTAGCGGTTGTTTCCTGCAGATCGAACAGTGTACGACCACAACTCGGGCAGGAGATGTATTCTGTTTTTGAAATGCGGGTGCGCGTTGCTTGCAGAATTCCGAACGCAGTGCTATTCACGCGTTGCATGGGAATTTCCGGTGCTGTAATGAAAACACCATCACCCAGGCCGTCGATTAAAAGCGCACCAAGATCAGTCGCGCTGTAAAGCATAAATTGATCTTCATTCAGTCCTTCGTAACTGCGCCAAGCAATCACAGGAGTATGGCAGCCTGCATTCATCAATGTGAAGAATGCGGCGCGCTGCTCAGCCATGCCGTGAGCGTGAGTTGTAGTAAGAACAAGTACCACGTTAGACAGGTGCTTCAATAAATCGATACGCTCTGGTGTAAGGTCGGTGCGATGTGCACTTACAAACACACAATCTGCCACCGGCAAGTTGTCCAGCTCAGATATACCGATCAACGGATAACAGCGGTCTTTGTGCGCATACTGTTCCCATGTTCCTCGGCTGAAAATGAGCCCCAGTGTCCCCGGAATTTCAAAGTCAACGTTATTGGATCCGCAGTAGACATAATCACACGCCATATCGGTCAGGTTCCACTTATCGAGGGGAACCGAGTAATTGCAGCCGACAGCAAACAAGCTAGCAGCAGTGATTTCATCGCGATGTGAGAAATCCATAATCACACGGGGAACATTCTTTCCACCGACATTCAAAACAGTATCGCTGCTGCGTCTGGCATATTCAAAAGGATTGATAGGCACGGAAACTTCAGCAATCGGCGTATCTCCTGCTCTGTGCTCATAACGTTCGGCGAGCATGCGTGCCACCGGGATTTCCTCTTCAGGCGCTTCGGTGAGCGAAACTCGTATGGTGTCGCCCAATCCATCTTCGAGTAATGTGCCGATTCCCACGGCGCTTTTTATACGCCCATCTTCACCATCACCAGCCTCGGTTACACCGAGGTGCAATGGGTAATTCATGCCGGCATCCATCATGTGGTTGACGAGCAAGCGATAGGCCTGAACCATCACTTGCGCGTTGCTGGCTTTCATAGAAATCACGATATCGTGGAAATCATGGTCACGGCAAATGCGCAAAAACTCCATGGCACTTTCTACCATTCCCAGCGGTGTATCGCCATAGCGCGACAGAATGCGATCACTGAGAGAGCCGTGGTTCGTGCCAATGCGCATAGCTGTTTTGTTTTGCTTGCACAACAGCACCAGCGGAGTGAACCGCTCACGAATACGTTCCAACTCGGCTTTGTAAGTCTCGTCGGTGTATTCTATTTCTTCAAACTTCTTTTTATCAGCGTAGTTTCCCGGATTGACGCGCACTTTTTCCACAATGCCCGCAGCTATTTCTGCAGCGTTGGGTGTGAAATGAATGTCGGCCACCAGTGGTGTTGAATACCCTAACTCGCGCAGCCCGGCTTTGATATTCGCGAGATTTTCTGCCTCGTTTTTACTGGGCGCTGTGATGCGAACCAACTCGCAGCCGGCGTCAATCATGCGGATACTCTGTGCAATCGTCCCCGCAGTATCCATTGTGTCTGTAGTAGTCATACTCTGCAGACGAATGGGATTGTCTCCGCCAAAACCAACAGAGCCAATCATGACTTCGCGCGTGCGAAAACGTTGGTAGTTAAATGGCGAAGGGCAGTAGCGGGGTGAGTTCATGCACGTAAAACAGCTGACCGGGCATTTGGTTTATTGAAGAGACTAATGACAAGTGACAAATGACAAATGATTAACGGCGGCCATTCAATTAGTCACTTGTCACTTGTCATTTGTCATTTGTTTGCTTCGTACTTCTGCCCAACGATATCCCAGTTAATCACATTGAAAAACGCGGTGATGTAGTCGGGACGGCGGTTTTGGTAATGTAAGTAGTAAGCGTGTTCCCACACGTCCATACCCAGGATAGGAAAGCCTCCGCAACCGATGCCCGGCATAAGTGGCACGTCTTGGTTGGCCGTCGAACACACCTCAACCTTGCCGCCTTTGTGGACGCAAAGCCAAGCCCAGCCTGAGCCAAAGCGTGTAACACCGGCTTTAGTAAATTCTTCTTTGAATTTGTCAAAGCTTCCATATGCGGCATCAATGGCGGATGCAAGCGCGCCGCTTGGTGCATTCGAACCGCCGGGAGTCATGATTTCCCAGAACAGGTTGTGATTGTAGAAACCGCCGCCATTGTTGCGAACGGGCATCTTATCAAAACCCTTCACCAAAATTTCTTCAATTGTGAGGTTTTCCAGGTCAGTGCCGGCAATAGCTGCGTTCAAATTGTTAGTGTATGCAGCGTGGTGCTTATCATGGTGAATCTCCATAGTACGCGCGTCAATATGCGGTTCCAGTGCGTCAAACGCATAGGGAAGTGGTGCAAGTGTAAATGCCATAGGTGTAAAATTTTACCGCGAAAGTAACACGGGAACCAATGACAAATGACGAGTGACAAGTGACAAATAATTCGTCACCTTTCACTATTCACTATTCACGATTCACTGGTCATTACGTAGTTAATAACTCACGTTTTTTACGTTCATAACGTCCTGATTATCCTTTAGTGACAAGATATATTTGAACCGATAAAGTGTGTCTCTGTGGGGCAGTGCGAAATGGCCCCTTAAGCACATTCACCAAGAGGAAAAACACGACAAGACGAAACCGTATGGGCTTATTCAGCTTCTTAACTCAGGAAATTGCCTTTGACCTTGGCACGGCAAACACCATCATCATTCAAAACGACAAGGTGGTGGTTGATGAACCCAGTATCATAGCCCGAGACCGATCTTCGAACAAGACGGTTGCGGTGGGCCGCACTGCCCAGCAGATGCATGGCAAAACCCACGAAAACATCAAGACCATACGCCCGCTCAAGGACGGCGTAATCGCTGATTTCCATGCGGCAGAAGACATGATCAAAGGCATGATTAAAATGATTGCCAAAGGTCGCGGATTGTTCCAGCCTTCGTTGCGCATGGTAATCTGCATTCCATCAGGCATCACCGAAGTTGAAAAGCGTGCCGTAAAGGACAGTGCCGAACACGCAGGAGCGAAGGAAGTCTATCTCATCCACGAACCAATGGCTGCCGCCATCGGTATCGGAATTGATGTGGAGGAGCCTATGGGTAACATGGTCATCGACATCGGAGGTGGTACCTCAGAAATCGCCGTCATCGCGCTGGGTGGAATTGTGACCGATAAGAATATCCGTGTAGCCGGCGATGAACTCACGCAAGACATTGAGGAATACATGCGCAGACAGCACAATATTCTCATCGGGGAGCGCACGGCTGAACAGATTAAAATTGAAGTTGGCGCTGCTTTGCCGGAACTCGATAATCCGCCTGCTGACTACAACGTTCGCGGTCGTGATTTAATGACGGGTATTCCGAAGGAAATTGCTGTTTCCTATTCAGAAATTGCGCATGCGCTGGACAAATCGATTTCGAAAATCGAAGAGGCAATCATGAGTTGTTTGGAGAATACACCGCCGGAATTGTCAGCTGACATTTACAAAACCGGTATTTATCTCGCAGGCGGCGGTGCGTTGCTCCGTGGACTCGATAAGCGCATCAGTCAAAAGACAAAATTGCCGGTGCACGTTGCTGATGATCCATTGCGCGCTGTTGCTCGTGGTACCGGAATCGCCTTGAAGAACATCAACAAATTCCAGTTCCTCATGCGTGAGTGATGATTCACCGCGCAGTTGAATTCAACTAACTACCGAACACCAAGCAGCGAAGCGAATCGATGAAGAATATTCTGGCATTACTCCGTCGGTTTTATCTTTTTCTGTTGTTCCTCGCCTTACAGGGCTTGGCTTTGTCGCTGCTCTTCCGCAACACGCGCTTTCACTCGGCTGAAATGGTACGACACAGTTCGGATGTGGTAGGAACAATTTACAGCAGACGTTCTCAGCTATCAGAATACCTGCGATTGGGAGAAATCAATGACCAACTGTCGCTGGAGAACGCGCTTCTGCGCAGTGCTGCCTCCGAGAATTACTGGCAGCTGCGCACCGAGAAAGACACCATTCGCGACACCACCACCTTACAGCGCTATTTCTATCGAACTGCCAAGGTGGTCAATGCCTCAGTGAATCGTGAGAAAAATTACATCACCATTGATCGCGGAACACTCGGGGAAGTCAAGGCCGATATGGGTGTTATCGCAGGCGGCAATATCGTTGGCGTTGTGCGTAGTGCCAGCGAACATTTTGCGGTGGTCATGCCGGTGATTCACTCTGACTTTAAAGCCAGTGTGCGACTCAAGCGCTCGGGAGCTTTCGGTTCGCTGGTGTGGCGTGGAGGAAATGCTCAACTCGCCGACGTCATTGATATTCCGAAAAACATCCCCGTTGGGGCCGGAGATACCATCGTTACCAGCGGATACTCAACATATTTCCCGGCCAATGTCCATGTCGGAACGGTGGAGTGGGTGGACGATAGTGATAATGATTATCACCTCATCAAAGTGCGCATGGGCGCCGATTTTCGTCGCCTTGATCACGTGCTGGTAGTCAGTGACATTTTTAAAGAAGAACAAGACACTCTGTTGAATAAAGTGGAACAACAAGATGCTACAAACAGTAAGCGTTAATATCCTTCGTGTGCTTTTCTTGGTGCTGTTGCAGGCGCTGGTGGTAAGTCGCGTCCAACTGTTCGATGGTTTGATTTTTCCCTGGATCTATATCTTCTCAATCCTCATGCTGCCCTTCGAAACTCCCCGCTGGTTTGTCATGCTGGTGAGCTTTATGGTTGGGCTGTTGATGGATTATTTCTCCGGACCAATAGGGTTGCACACCTCAGCATGCGTTTTTCTGGGCTATTTGCAACCCATCGTTCAGAAAATTCTGGCGCCACGCGAAGGGTATGATCTTACGCAACGACCCACCGTGCAGCGCATGGGATTAGCCTGGTATGTCACCTACGCCGGTATTCTAACGCTGGCACATCACAGCTGGTTTTTCTTCATGGAAGTTTTTCGCTTTTCGGATTTTTTGTATCAGGTATTGCACATTTTGTTGAGCACCTTAGCTACACTTGTGTTGATGACTATCGGTCAATACCTGATCTACAATTCTAAAAACGCTGCTGTGTGAACCAATACGACGGACGAAAGATTACGATTATCCTGATCGTTTGCGTCATCGCAATCATCTACGTCGTTCGTCTTTTTTTTCTTCAGGTGGTCAATTCGACCTGGAAAGAACAAGCAACAGCACTCACTGAGGAAGAGATTCCGCTGTATCCCCCGCGAGGCATCATTTACGACCGCAACGGCAAAATGCTCGTGACAAACCAAACGGTGTATAACCTGATGGTGGTGCCCAAAAAAGTTGGGGCATTTGATACTACTTCCATTTGCCAATTACTGCGGATAAAGAAACAGGACATCGACAACCTTTTTGCTAAAGCCAAGGCACGCGGGGAATTCCATCGACCGCAATTGCTTGTCGAGCAGATTACGCCAAGCGATTACGCGGCGATGTCGGAACAACTCTACAAATACAAGGGTTTTTATGCTGAATCCCGCACGCTGCGCGTATATCCGCAAAGTGTGGGTGCGTTGTTCCTTGGCGACGTCGGAAAAATCTCGCCGGAGGAGTACAAGAAAAATCCATACTACACCAAGCAGGAATATTTAGGCAAAAGCGGTATCGAAAAGGCGTATGAACAAGAGCTACGTGGCGTAAAAGGAATTAACTACGCCTTTCGAGATAATGTCGGAAATATCAAGGAGCACGTCGGCGATAAGGAAGACATGCCGGCAACACCGGGAACCGACCTTGTATGCACAATGGATGCTGCGCTCCAGGCCTATGGCGAGAAGCTGATGCAAAACAAGCGCGGTTGTATCGTGGCAATTGAGCCATCGACCGGTGAAATTTTGGCCATGGTTTCAGCACCAACGTATGATCCCAATTTGCTTGTAGGTCGCGTGCGCGGTCACAACTTCAATGTGCTGCTCAATGACCCGCAGAAGCCACTCTTCAACCGTGCCACGCAAGCGCAGTATCGTCCGGGATCTATTTTTAAGCTGGCACAATCGCTAACGGCTTTGCAGATTGGCGCCATTACTCCGCAAACGCGTATTCATTGCAATCGCGGTGTCATCGGTTGCCACGGAAGTCACAGCAATGATGATTTGGAAATGGCCATCGTGCACTCCTGTAATCCTTACTTCCGCGAGGTCATGCACCGCGTAGTCGAAGGTGATCGCGATCGCGGTAGTCGCTTCAAGGACGCTCGATTAGGGTTGGAAATCTGGCAGAGTTACATCACGCAATTTGGGTTTGGCAGCGATGTGCATTGCGATGTACCGGGTGTGAAAACAGGAAGCGTTCCCGGGGTTTCATTTTACGACAAATGGTACGGCAAAGAGCAATGGGCATTCAGCACAATCTACTCGCTCAGTATCGGTGAAGGTGAAATGCTCGTGACACCTTTGCAGATGTGCAATATGGCCTGCGTCATTGCCAACAAGGGTTGGTATGTTCCACCGCACACGGTGAAGCAAATTGGTTTGGGTGGTATGCCTCGGGAGGATTACATGAAACGCTATCAACTCGGCATTGATTCTACGCACTTCACCACGGTAATCAACGCAATGGAAAAAGTGCTTCAGCCGGGAGGAACGGCCTGGCGCGCAGCTCCAAAGGACATTGTGGTATGCGGCAAAACCGGAACTGTTCAGAATGCCGGTGGAAAGGAAGACCATGCGGTATTCATCTGCTTTGCGCCAAAGGTTGATCCGAAAATTGCCATTGCGGTGTATACTGAAAACGCAGGAT
>JBKCDO010000272.1:0-6811 GCA_046304755.1 Flavobacteriales bacterium | reverse complement strand
ATAAACGGTCAGATTCATTTTACTATTACACTCAATTTTTCGTCCCTCGCCCCCAGTCCTCAGTCCTCAGTCCCCAGTCCCCAGTCCCCAGTCCTCAGTCCTCAGTCCTCAGTCCTCAGTCCTCAGTCCCCAGTCCTCAGTCCCTCGTCCCCAGTCCTCAGTCCTCAGTCCTCAGTCCTCAGTCCTCAGTCCTCAGTCCTCAGTCCTCAGTCCTCAGTCCCTAACAAGCGTCACATACCCCGCCCGGCTCACCCCTTGCTGCCCATCGCGCGGCTCGAGCACCCAGTAATACGTTGCGGAAGCCGAGTCCTCGCCATTCCAACCTTGCGACAGATTCTCGGTGGCGAATACCTCCACACCCCAGCGATTGAAAATGGTGAGCTGCCATCTTCCGGGAAATGCTTCAAACGGAACAAACCGATCGGTGTCTCCATCGCCGTTGGGCGTGAAGATGTTGGGCAACGTGATGGTGCCATCGCTGTCAATGAGAATAAAGGAAGAAAGCGTATCGACACAGCCATTGGCATTTTCGACGGCCAGTAGCACGGTGTAATTGCCCGGAATAGGAGGGAAGTTGACAACGGGATTTTGTTCTGCAGATGCTTCAGGTATGCCATCTTCAAAACTCCAATTATAGATTAGTGGAGCCGCTGTGCTCGTTGAGGTGAACGTAATCTCCGTGTCGTCGATCGTGGTGGGTTGTGGATTTGCGATAAAGCCCGCATTCGGAGCATCGTTCACGGTAATCGTCACGGCATCGCTGTAGCTGCAGCCAAATGAGTCGGTAACATTCACACTGTAGGTTCCGCTTTCATCTACCACATACTCTTCACCCGTGCTTCCGTCCTGCCAACTGATGGATTCAAAACCCGGCACCGAAAGCACAATGGTTTCGCCTTCACATACAGTCGCATCATCGCCCAGGTCCAAGGTGTTGTCGTTGCGGATAACAACGGTGGTATTGTCAGAGCAAATGTTTTCCGATACGTTTTGCGGTATGGCATAGGTCAAGGTGGTTACGAAATTCAATGGCACTTGACAGGGTACTTCCTCGATGGTTTCTCCCGTAAGCATGTCGATATGGTAGAGCGTTCCATTGGTGCTAATTCCCCACAATTCATTTTCAGTGTAATCGAATGCTAAGCCACGCAGGCCTGCGACTGTGTTGCCAATAAAGATTGTGGCTGCTGTGTTTGGGTCTATTCCATATAATTCACCGCTTTCAGTCGTAGCAAAGAGTGCATCGTTGGAAGCGTCGTATGCCAAGCCATTTATTCCCCCTTCGCCGGCTGAGAAAAAATTGTCGATGGCTGTTAATGTAGCAATTTCGCCAATTGCATCTAACGCTCCGTTATTAACGTCGATGGAATATAAGGTTTGAATGAGTGGTTCGCCGCTATTCGTTTCCGGAATTCCGATGGTATAAAAACGGTCGTTCACATTGTCGTAGTCGCCTGCGTAGAATTGGTGGTTCGAGTAGGTGAAAATCGGAGTGACTAGGCCCGTCTCAATATTCACCGATGAAAGGGCAGGAGTGGTTACAATGTTCGAGAGACCATACAGCGTGTTGGTGGATGCGCGGAAACCCATCGCAGTCCAGTCGTTGCCGGTGTTGCTCTGAATGGTGTCGACACTACCATCGACGGTGTTCGTATAGAAGATGATGTCATCGCCGCTATGATCATAAGCAAGGAAACTTCCGCCTTCCGTATCGACGTCTTGTGTGAAAACCTGAAGGGTCAGATTGGCTGTGCCCGCCGCCACTTCTTGCGTAGAAGGAACGTATAAGGGCTGAGCTACGGTATCAGAAGGAAGGAACGTACCGCCTCCAAGCCATTGCAGACCTGCATACGATTCGAATTGACTCAGGTCTGCTTCAAGTTGCAGGGTATCGCCGGCGCAGACTTCCAATGTCTCGGGTAAGTTGAGCAAATCGCAGGCAGGTTCATCCACTAGGCAAGCCAACACTGTAATCTGGTCGGATGAGTCGCAGCCTCCGGCACCACTTTCAGAGGAGCAGGGGCCTGTCACACAGGCCGAATAGATGCCCGGCTGCGTTACCGTGAAATACCGCGTGCTGTTGTCTGGCCAAGTGCTTTCCGGACCGCTGAAGCAATCGCCGCCCCATTCCCAGTAGTCGCCCACGCCGGCATCGAGTATAATAGAGTCGCCCGCACAGAGGTAAACGGTGTCGGGACCCCACTCAATGAAATCGATATAGGGGTTGTAAAAAATCCAGGAAGGGAAATTGGGAAGCGAGACAAACAACTCTTCTGTGCCGCCGCTGTAGCTAAAAACTTCAGACGTAACTGTTGGCGAATCAGTGTTTGCGCAGTTTATCGCGCCAATGCGGGTTACACCCAAAAAATCAAACCAACTATAATAAATGTTCATATCAGGAGCCATTTGCATGTAGTACGCGGTGATATCATCGGCGATGACCTCCTGTGTCGATGAAACACTTACTCCCAGCTCATAGGCAGATGCCAAATTGTAACGCACCAATTGCTGTGTGCCGGTTCCAAGGCCTGTTGATGTGGCGTAGAGGTATTGGGAGCTGTGGGAGAATTCGAATGCTTCAGAACCAACGAAGGGCAATTGTTCGGGATCAGACAACTCACCCGTATTTAAATCAAACTCCAATATCAAACCGCTCGATGTGACGACCTTGCTGTAACCAGCGAAAAAAAGCGCATCCGGATTACCGGAAATGGGCGAGGCTTTGATGGTGCCCGTCAGAGGCGTAGGGGTTTCAAATACAGACGAAAGGGTTACACCTTCGGAAGTGACACTATACACACCAATGCCTGTGGTGTCTTGGTTGATGAGTATCCAATAGTCTGACTCGTTGGCGTGTCGAATGGCGCACAGACCTTCGAATGAATAATCATGCACGGGAACATCCGCTTGCACCACATCGCCCAGTCCATTGTTTAAGGTCATGTCGACTTTGAAGTAACGAAACCCTCTGCCGTAGGGCTGCAGCGCTAATATCTCAGGGGTCGCATCTACATAATGCTCAATTTCATCGATGGTAAACAAGTAGTATACATTCGGCTCGCCTGGTGCTGGAATGATTACCGACGATTGCGCAGCGCTCATACCACCTCCTTCTAAACCTTGCATATCATACATCACCTCATGGTTTTTGTTCCAGATGTGTCCGGGATCCTGACCGCTTATCGGCAATCGACCTCCACCATTGGAGTAGAATAGAAGGCTGCCGGCCGAATCACAATAAGCCGTACAGCCCTCGAACGTGGACATGGCGCCCGTTATCTGAACCGCCTCGCCCGAGTTGAAATCAAGCCCATAACCAAAGCCGAAATGCCAGACGTTGGCTTCTTTTTGAGCTAAAAGTGTGAATGCAATAAGCAAAAAGCTTAAGGTAGTGGCAAAAAGCTTCATAAATGGGGGTGTTAGCGAATGATTGAAATGTATCCTCTGTACTCGTATCGCTCGCCTGTTTTCAATGAATTCGTTGCAATGTAGTAACTGTAAAGACCGTTGGGTAAGTAATAGGTGTTTCCATTCATTCCTCCGGTCCAAGCCTCATTGGCGTCTTTGCCGGAATAAACCGTTTCTCCCCAGCGATTGAAAATGCTGATCTGAAAGTTGGACGCGTCAATGGCAGAGCCTTTCACTTCAAAAACATCATTTACGCCGTCGCCATTCGGGGTAAAGGAAGTCGGAATAAAAAGATTAAATAGTTCATTCACCGTCAAAGTACCCGTGATGATATCCGAACAACCTTCGGGACTAATCACCTGCAGTTGCATCGGGTAGGAACCACCTACGCCCAAGGGAAGGCTGAATGCGGGGTTCTGCTCCATACTGGCCAACTCTTCCGAGGGCAAGGAGATGGTCCATTCCCACGATGCGATGCTGCCTTGCGATAAATCGACTAAGGTTACATCGGTGTTATCTGCCTCCAGAATGAGAGGCTCGGAGGTGTAATTGGCCTGAGGTTGCGGATATGCTTCCAGGTAATCCGTGAGTAAGGTGTCATAGGAACAGCCAATGGCCGTTGATACTTCCAGGGCTATATCGAATACTCCGGGTTGAGTCGGTGTAAAGGTTACGTTCGACTGATTGGGGTATGGTGTGCCATCTACAGACCATTGCTGAGATGTAAATGTACCCGGTGTCGTTTCATTGCTGAGTACAAACTGGGCGGGCATACAAAGTGCGGTATCCGAAACACTCAGCGCGATGAATATGGGCGCATCAACAGATACATCGAAACAATCGGAGAGTGTTTGACCATTGACATTGGTAATGGTCAAGCAGGCCTCGCCATCTTCCGTCACTGGAACCGTGCACGATGCATCCGTGCAGACAGGTACTGTGTTGTATGTCCACTCATAGGTAAAAGGACCCACGCCGTTTTGGTTTTCGGTTAAGTAGAGAGAAAGTTCCCCGTTGTAACACGTGGCGGTGTCGTTGGGAACTTCAATGATCCAGGCTGGCGTAAGCGGATTTACACAGCAGTTACCTCCATCGGAGATATCATACACCTCGGTAAGCCAGCACTCGTATTGCGTGTGGTGAAACAGCAAATCGTCGTCGAAGGCGTTTAGAAAGTAATAAACGACTTCATCGGGGGTATTGCCACCGCCGGCCACATAGAGTGTGTCGCACTGACCGCTCACACCTGCCATAAGCCCGGGTCCGCCAAACTGTCCACCCCAACCGCCGGATCCGTTGCCATGCAGCGGCTCATAGCCTACGGGTGGAGCGGTGAGTATTTGCGTTATCGAAGGGGCTACGCCGGAAATGGTTGTGGTCGGAATACCCAGTCCGCAATTGTTGCTATTTGCCGCTGAGTTGAATCCGGCGTAAAGTACTTCGGCTACATTGCCCGCAAAAGGTCCCGAGATAGTGACTTCCACAGGCTCGTAGGTGCAAATACCAATTTTCAGGTTGGGGATGTCTTGGTCCACATTGATGTTGAGCGTGCCTCCGTCGTAGTTGGAGTAGATCACGACATTGCCTGTTCCATTACAGAGTGGGGAGACATCGGGATTCGTTACGCCTTGATACCCGGGATTTAAAAACCACTCATGCTTCATTCCTTCTGAAGGATAGCCATCGGGCGTATTGGAGGAAGGAAATGCGCAGGTTGTGGTGGAAGATGTTCCGAAGGTGTCGGGCAGCCACGGTGAGCCGGGATCTACGGAACGGGTGGCGAATGTGCCGAAGATATCGCCCGTGCCAACCCGAATACCCACATGCACCGACGTGCTCGGCACTGCCACACCTTGAAAAGGACCGTATATGAATGAGATACTTCCAAAACCAAAGCCTGTGTAGGCCGTGTTGATGATGCGCGCTTGAAATGAAAAGGACTCACCGACATACCCCACGCGGCGCACGTTTTTCCATTGCACACGAATGCCTTGAAAATCGATGGTGTAGCTGACCTTTGAAGTGGCGTCGATACCCTCGAGGTTGGTGGCAAAGGGCGCAATGACCGGCGCGGAAATGCCTTGCGAAAGCGGATCGTAGTTGTTAGGTGCTGCAGCAACACTTAACGTCATAAAGCCGTTGGTGCTGATATAGAGGGAGGTATGCGGCTCAACTCCCATGGTAACGGGCAGCGTCGTAACAGCTGCCGATACTTCATCATCGAACGCCCCCGAAAAGACCACCTGATCACCGGAAAGTTCGGTCCACGTGTCGGTGGATTGGAAAATGTAGTTGTAGTCGAGAGTTTGGCTATGTCCCTCTTTACAGATGGACTGAAAGAGGCATAGTAGGCCTAGCGAAACTTTGCAGAATTTCATGTTGAAAGGTTTTCCGTATTCATAACAATTGAGCCCGAATAAAGGTTGCTTGGAGTGAATTAATCTTTTGCTATGATTGCCAATTGATTATGTAGTTGCTTCAAAAAAAAAGAGGACAGACCTTGCTATCCCCTTTTCAGTTCGCTGAATCACATTTGATTTATCGATTAATGAGGAGTTTCCGGCTGGCCGGCAACGCCTGTTGTGAGTCGTAAATAATGATGTGATATAGACCACCCGAGGGTAGCTTGGAGAGGTCGAGCGTTGTTTTCGCACTGAGTATGGATTGTGAAAGCACTTCTTGTCCCAAGCTATTGAGCAGTTTCAAAGTGGCTCGACCCGATACTTCGAAAGGAGCGTATTCGATGGTCAACTCATCAGAAGCAGGGTTGGGGTAAAGCTCAATAGCAGCTCGTTTCACTTCGTCATTCAGACCTTCGCTATCAGGCGCCTCATGCATCGCAGCTGTTCCGGTTGAAACTCTCAAGGTATAGCATGCAGTGGTATTGAACGTATTGGAGTTTCTGGGAACAACAAGTGCAAAGTACCACGTATTGGACGTCACGGTGAAGTTGATGTTTTCGTTGGCTGTTCCATTCGCATTGGATTGCGCAATCGTGGAACCGTTGCTGTTGCACAGGCGTAAATTGTAATTCGCCGGCAGGTTCGTGAGTGATACAGAGATGGTTCCCCCTGTTGTGATGTAAAACTTGTAGTAGTCGAGGTCGTTGCCGGCCGAAATAATACCGTTGATGTTTGTATTGAGCGGAATAGGCGCAGGCCCCGGCCAGTATTGGGTGACTGTAGTGTTGTTGTTGAAAGTGTTGTCGTAAGAACTCTGACAGGCAGTTTGCGCCATGGTCTTAAGCGAGAAGGTCACCATTGCGGCCAGCAGGCAGCAGGCGAAAAAGTTAGGTAGTGGTTTTTTCATGGATTTGGATGTTAGTTATCCAAAGATATAATTTTCCAGCAAAAAAAAATTAATCCTCCAACAGGTTTAATATACTGCCTTTGCCGTCCGTAAT
>JBKCDO010000271.1:0-21477 GCA_046304755.1 Flavobacteriales bacterium | reverse complement strand
TCCCTTGGGTGGTGATGACTTTACGATCTGCAGCATTGCCCTGTTCTATTTTGTCCTGAGCGAGCTCCTCGCGCTCAAAACGAATGCGGCCGCTTTCCACGACGAAGCCTTTCAAGCGACTCAATTCGATGTTGCCCTTCGCGATGCGCACATACAGATTAGTCGCATTCACCGCATCATAATGCTTCACCAGCTCATCGATGTTTTTACTCAGAAAATCCACCTTCAGTCCATTGAACTTGCGCTTGAGCATTTCCTTTCCTTCCTCAGCGATCAACTTCTTCTCCTCGCGCAGGGCATCGCGGATCTTGTGACGCGCACTGGCCGTCACCACAATGTTCAGCCAATCTTCTTTCGGATGTTGTTTTTTGGAAGTCAGAATTTCCACCTGATCGCCGCTGCGCAACTTATGCGACAACGGAACCAACTTGTAATTCACTTTGGCGCCAATGCATTGCGAGCCGATTTGCGAGTGAATGTGAAACGCAAAATCCAGTGCCGTCGCGCCTACGGGCAGCGTCTTCAAATCGCCGTCGGGGGTGAAGACATAAATCTCTTCCGAGAACAGTGAAAGTTTGAAGTTGTCAATGAAGTCAATCGCGTTGTCTTCCGGATTTTCCAACACATCGCGCACCTGGTTGAGCCATTTGTCGAGCTTGCTCTCCGGGCTTTCCGGTGAATCCTTATACTTCCAATGCGCGGCAAATCCTTTCTCCGCCATTTCATCCATGCGCACCGAACGAATCTGAACTTCCACCCATTTTCCGGTGGGCGACATCACCGTCGTATGCAGCGATTCATAGCCACTGCTCTTAGGAATGCTGATCCAGTCGCGCAAACGCTCCGGACTTGGCTGATAGAAATCCGTCACGATGGAATACACGCGCCAGCAGTCACTCTTTTCCGTATCGGAAGACGTATCGAGAATGATGCGAATAGCAAACACATCGTAAATCTCTTCGAACGGCACACCCTTCTTCACGATTTTATTCCAGATGGAATAAATACTCTTCGTGCGGCTCTTGATTTCATAATGCAGTCCTGCCTTATCCAATGCTCTGCGAATGGGTAACGTGAACGCATTGATGAAGCGCGTTCGGACCGCTTGCGTCTTTTGCAGCTTCCCGACAATCTCTTCATAAATCTCAGGATCCTTGAACTTCAAGGCCAAGTCTTCTAGCTCCGTTTTGATGTTGTACAGCCCTAGACGATGCGCGAGCGGCGCGTACATGAAGAGTGTTTCACTGGCAATCTTCAACTGCTTCTCGCGCGCCATGTGGTCGAGCGTACGCATGTTGTGAAGGCGATCGGCGAGTTTGATGAGAATCACACGCACATCATCGCTCAACGTGAGCAACATCTTGCGAAAGTTCTCTGCCTGATCACTGGCGTTTTCGTAGTTGCTGACACCAGAAATTTTCGTGAGCCCATCGATGATGGTTCGCTCCTTTTTTCCAAAAAGATTTTGAATGTCGTCGAGCGTGATTTCGGTGTCCTCTACCGTATCATGCAACAGCGCACAAACGATGCTTGTCGTATCCAAGCCAATTTCCTCTGCAGCGATTTTCGCAACCGCAATCGGATGATAGATGTACGGTTCTCCACTCTTACGACGCATATCCTTATGCGCCTCGGCACTCAGCTCAAACGCTTTGCGAATGCGCGCACGGTCTGCTCGTGTTTTGGAGCGATGACAAACACGCAACAACGAGCGATACCGCCGCAGAATTTCTAACTTCTCTTCTTCTAAATCAATTTCAGCCGGATTCATAGGTGCGTGAAGTTAGCGCAGTTTGTGCACCCTCAAAAAAGCGCTTGTGAATGTTTTCAAAAAAGGATTGAGCATAGTTTACTCCTGAGTATCGTTCCTATTTACCAACCTCTATTGGCAGTGAGCAATCCAACCGCTAACTTGCACCGCTGTGATGCGCTTGCTGCTTCTTACCTCCTTGTGTCTTTTCGACGTGCCATGGGCGTTTGCCCAACAACCCGCCGGAGGCTTTTTTGTGTCGCCTGATTCGGCGCATGCGCATCTGCTGCCTCATCCCTTTTCAACTGAGCAGGAGTTAGCTGATAGCAGCTCAAAAAACATTCACCTTCGAGTGACACCATTTGGTTCGATGGCCGGTGGATTCGCACTGAACGATTCGGCGCGTTCGGTAAGCAACGGATTTGCCGGATTACAATTCGACCTTGGCAATCATCGCAATTGGCGCATCACGGCAGGCTATGCCTTGGCCGGCGGACAGTTACCGGATTATTTGTCGCGCACCGTCGACACGCAGCGTTATATCCCCGGATATGGATATGGCATACGTGATAATCCCCCGGGCTTATATCACTCACACTACACTTATGGCAGCGCCGCTTTCAAGGCAGGGAAGTTTTTTGTAATTGATTTCGGTAAAGGGAAACACTTTTGGGGCGATGGTCATCGCTCGTTGATTTTAAGTGATAATGCAGCGCCGGCTCCCTATGCGCGCATCACCACTTCTTTTTGGAAAATCCGCTATACGAATCTGTGGATGCAACTTCGGGACTTATCTGCCATGCAGACGCTGCCCGACGCCCGCAAGAAATACACGGCGATGCATTCGTTGAGCTATGCTGTTTCGAAAAAATTCAACGTGTCGCTGTATGAATGGGTCATCTGGCAAGACCGTGATACCATGAGTCGGCGGACCATCGATTTGAGTTACGCCAATCCTCTCATTTTTTACCGCCCCGTAGAATACACATTAGGCTCTCCGGACAATGTCATCCTTGGCGCAAGTTTTCGCTGGGATCCATTCAAAAAACTGCGCTTCTATGGGCAATTCGTCCTGGATGAATTCAATCTCAATCTATTCAAAAAAGACAACAACTGGTGGGGAAACAAGGTTGGCGTGCAGGCCGGACTGCGCTGGTGTCCTTTGCTAAACTTATGCCTGCGCAGCGAAATCAATGCTGTGCGACCATTCACCTATACCCACGGGAGCTCCATTCAAGCGTGGACACATCTCAATCAAGCCATGGCACATCCGCTGGGTGCCAATTTTGTGGAAGCATCGCAAACCGTCATTTGGATGAAAGGCCCATGGATCTTGCAAGAACAATTCAACGTTGCGGCCTTTGGTCGTGATTACGACGCAAACAATGATGGTCTGACAGATAATTTCGGTGGAAACTTGATCCGCAGTTACCGCAATCCATACGGCGGTCCATTTGGTCATTCCCTGCTTCAAGGCGAACTGCACCAACTGATTTTTCATTCGCTGACCATTAGCCGGACAATTTCCAAATCAGGCAAGCTGGAGATCTTCGCCACGCATACGTTCCGGTCAGAAAAAGTGGAAAACCAAACGCAAGTCGATCATCTCATCATGCTGGGTATTCGCACAAACGGACTCCTTCAACCTGTTCAGGATTATTGATTGATTGACGATGGCGTTTGTTTAGCGAAGAATGGTATTCACTGTTCTATCTTCGCGCCCCAATTCACACCATTGTCTGAATCTGCTGCCATACCGGTTAAGCCCGAATCAAAAAGTCTGATGAAAGACATCGGGATGCTCTTCAAATTAAGACTTACGCTGCTGGTCATCATTTCTGCTGTGCTCAGTTATTACATGGGAACATCGCAGACCAACTGGAATACCCTTGGTGCACTTTGCATCGGTGGACTGCTGCTCACCGGTGGCAGTAACGGCATGAACCAAGTACTCGAACGACAGTGGGACAAACTCATGCTGCGTACGCAAAACAGGCCGCTTCCCACCGGTCGCATGAGCGTGTCTTCGGCGATTTTTATCTCTATGATTGCCGGAATAGCAGGCATCATCATTCTCTGGACAATCTGCGGAACAGCGTGCGGTATTCTGGGTGCGTCAGCCTTTGTGATGTACGTAGCGATGTACACGCCGTTGAAACGCATCAGCAGCCTTGCTGTATTTGTGGGTGCGTTTCCGGGAGCCATTCCTCCGATGTTGGGCTATGTAGCAGCCACAAACAACTTTGGTTTAGAAGCAGGGCTTCTTTTCGCGATGCAGTTCATGTGGCAATTCCCGCACTTCTGGGCTATCGCTTGGGTTGCCCATGAAGACTACATGCGCGGCGGATACAAACTCCTGCCATTCAACGAAGGAAGAAGCAAAAAGACCGCCTATCAGATTTTTTTGTACTCGCTTTTCCTTATTCCTGTGAGTCTCTTGCCCTGGGCGCTACCGTTGGACGCCCCTATGACCGGCAACATTGCCGCAGTGGTCACAGCCCTTGCCGGACTGCTGATGTCCTATTACGCCTTCCGATTAGTTCAAAGCTGCGATACTGCCGATGCGCGTAAGGTTATGTTTACTTCATTCTTCTACCTGCCCGTTGTGCAATTGGCTTATGTAATCGATAAGTTGACTTAATCAGCATGCTTAAAAACTTTGAAGGGTGATGCTTGTTTCCCTTAAAATTCTTCTCCAATGAATGCAACAACCAACGAAACTGCCGGAAAAAAAGTAGATGTATTTGAAGGCCTCGACCCGGAAGTCAAGGTGCGCACGCGCAAAATGATGATGTGGTTCATCATCTTCGCCATCGTCATGTTGTTTGGAGGAATCACCAGTGCGCTGATTGTGCTCTACGGTAAACTCATTTGGCTGCACATGGCAGTGCCATCCTATTTCTGGGTGAGCAATGCGTTGATTATCGCTTCGAGTGTAACGCTTATCCTGGCTCTGCGGGCACTCAAACAAGGACGTCAACAGCAGGGGTTGATCTTACATAGCCTTACGCTTGTGCTGGGAATCGGATTCGCAATTTCCCAAAACGCCGGCTGGAACTACATGGCTGAACGTGGATTAGGGTACACCGTTACTCAAAACGAACAGGGACTCTCATCCTATCGCTGGAATACCTTGGGTAAGCTCAACGGCACATACGGCTCTGATTACTGGCTGGAAATGAACAACGAGCGCCTGGTGAAAGAAGGCGATGAATTCTACAAGCCCAGCGACCCATCAAGAGCGGTAACCAATACGGTGATGACCACCTTCAATGCTTTTGGCGCCATGCTCAGCGTGGTCGTTTACGTACACATTGCTCACATGTTATTTGGCCTCATTTACCTTATCGTGAATACCGTGCGTATTGTCAAAGGACGCATCCACCAAGGCAATACATTGAGTGTCTACATCAGCGGCATGTATTGGCACTTTCTGGGCGGACTTTGGCTCTACCTCTTCTATTTCCTGTTCTTCCTCTTTTAAGGAGCGAACATCTCTTATTTAGAAGCAATTTAAACAAACGCTACTTCGCAGTGCAGGCTTGAATTCAAGGGCCATCTGCATGGCTTACGAACAAAGGCTGTCAATTTTTTTAACGAGGCATCCGAAAATCCGCGATTTCATTAGTAAACTTGCGGCAAATTTTCAGACCTTATGGCAGGACAAGCACAAGCAGTCAGCAAAGACCAATTGTGGGGCGGAGGACAATCGCCCTTCGGAATAAGCTACGGCAAAATGATGATGTGGTATTTCCTTGTTTCGGATGCTTTGACATTCGGAGGATTGCTTACTGCATACGGCGTTATCCGCCACGGTTCAGCCGATTTGTGGCCTGTCGGTGAACAGGTATTCGAATCCCTGCCCATGCTGCACGGCAGCTACCCCCTGATTTATGTAGCCTTGATGACCTTCATCCTCATCATCTCTTCGGTGACGATGGTATTGGCAGTAGAAGCCGGTCACCGCATGGATAAGAAAGGAGTTATCAAGTGGATGGGTTACACCGTTCTCGGCGGTTTCTTCTTCCTGGGTTCGCAAGCCTGGGAATGGTCTCACTTCATTCACGGTTCCGGTGGCGGTTTCCAGTTGAACAGCCCAATGACTGTTGCGGCAACGGATGACCACAATCAATCGATGACCATGGAACTCACCGGTGGTTCATGGGTGCACATGACCAGCGATTTAGGACATGCTTACGAACATGCGTTGGAACATGGCGACCACATTGAGTTTAACAGCGGTAAAATGATTGTTACTCCTGCAGCTCATGAAGGTCACGACGCACATGGCCACGATGCGCACGCTGATGCCCATGCTGCTGCGGCTCCACAAGAATATCCTCTGGAAATTGTCCTCAACAAATACACCCTCGAACACAAAGACGGTAAAGACATTCGCAAGGTCATGGTAACCGGCGAAGAGGCGGAAAAAATCATGAAGAACATGGCCTCGAATACCCTCGTGTTCGGAGCCAACCTTCACAAAAACGAATACGCTGTTCAACAGCAGTATGCCAACTTCTTCTTCTTCATTACCGGATTCCACGGATTCCACGTATTGCAAGGGGTAATCATCAACCTCATCATCTTTTTGATGGCTGTGCGTGGCGTATTTGAGCGCAGAGGCCACTATGAAATGGTGGAAAAGGTTGGTCTTTTCTGGCACTTTGTAGATTTGGTGTGGGTATTCGTATTCACCTTCTTCTACCTCGTTTAATCATTCGATAATTCACGAAAGCAATAATTCCTGATCATCATGGAAAGAGACGATTTAATTGTTAACGACAGCTACTCCATCAACGCACGTCACAGCGAAGAGGAAGGCGTTAAAATCCGCAAGAAACTCTACATGGTTACTGCGATTCTTACCATCGTAACCGTGTTTGAAATCTTCATGGGCGTTTACTTCAAGCGCAATGGCACCTTCACCTGGGAAACCATCAAGTTGCTCTTTATTGTTCTGACTTTGGTAAAAGCTGCTTACATCGTTCTCATCTTCATGCACCTTGGTGATGAGCGCAAGAACCTCAAGTATGTGGTATTGCTACCTTACGCGCTGTTCATTCTCTACCTCATATTTATCGGTCTTTACGAAGGTCTATCTGTTCAGGAATTGAACAACACCTTCCGTTAAGCCGTTATGTCGGATTCCAAAAAATTGAAAAAGTATATTGGCCTTGCCGGTATACTTTTTTTGTTTCCGCTCCTTTGGCTGGTGTTTTTTGGGTTGATGGGAAAACACAAGTTCAAGACCCTGCCCTATTACAGCCCATCGGGAGTGACCGACAGCGCATCATACACGCTGCCCGATTTTGCATTTTCGGATGAGACCGGTGCCATCATTACCCGCGACTCACTGCTGGGGCATGTATGGATTGCGGCCTGTTATCATTTGGGTGACCCACACATTGCACAAATCACCGAACGCCTACTCAACGTCAACTTCAAGTACCGCAATGAGGCGGATATCGCCATTGTAGTGTTCTCCGCCGATTGCAATTACGATCAACCGGCGCTTACATCAGCCTACGTAAACCAAAACACACGCTACAACGCCTTCCCCAACAAGTGGAAGATATTGACCGGCGACCAGGAAGCCATGCAGTCCTATATCCGCAACGGCCTATTGATTCGTGACCGTTCGCAAGAAGCTATCTTCAAACTCATCGATGCCCAAGGGCATATTCGCGGGGAATATGGTAACACAGAATACCACTTTCTCGGTGGCGGAGGAGATTCGATTCCCGGATTGGTGCAAGATGTAGCCTTATTGAAAAAAGAGATTGACCTGCAACGATACCATGAGAAAAAGGCCAGAGAACATCAGGAAAACTAACGCATTTATCTGTTTACTAATCGGCGCTCTTTGGATGATGGGGTGCTCCTCAGAGCCCGCTTCCAAAAACGCTGAGAGCCTTCCTTTTTTCGGCGAATTCGATATCGAGCTCACCACTGCCGCCGACGGAACCGTGGAAGCCGATACCACTTACTACCCCATTCCAAAATTCAGTTTCGTCAATCAAGACAGCGTTTGGATAACGCAAAAAGATTACGAGGGCAACATCACGCTCGTCGACTTCTTCTTCACCGACTGTCCGAGTATTTGCCCTGTGATGAGCGCTCAAATGGCCCGCCTGCAAGCCAAATTCAGCAAGGAATACCCTAATCTGCCCATTCGTTTTTTATCGTTCTCCGTTAAGCCCGAAACCGATACTCCCGCAAAACTAAAGGCCTATGCTACCGGCATCGGCGCTGACCTCTCCCGCTGGAATTTTCTCACCGGAAAACCACAAGACATCTACGATCTGGCCCAGGAAGGATTTTTACTGACCGCCTTTCCATCAGACACAGCCGCAGGTGGCATTTTTCACACCGATAAAGTGACGCTTCTCGACCGGCAGTTACGCATGCGTGGTTATTATGACGGCACCTCAACCAAAAGCATGGATGAGTTGTTTATGGATGCCGTAACACTTTCACAAGAAAATTAGCATGCTCCAACCTACTATCCGCAGAAACGACCGTCTCGCCAAATCACTCATCTGGGTGAGCTCAATCGTTGTTTTCCTGGTCGTTGTATCGCTGAAGTATATCCACATTGAAGCCGATCTCCCTTTCAATCCGCATGTATTTGCAACGGTGAATGCCATCATCAATGGAACCGTCGCAGTAGCACTGCTGGCCGGTTTAATTGCCATCAAACAGAAGAATTACCTGCGCCACAAAAACATCATGCTGAGCGCAATGGGATTGTCCTGCATTTTCCTGGTGAGTTATATCGCTCACCACGTACTCTGCGGCGACACTGCATACCCGGCCGATGCTCCTATGCGCGGGCTTTACCTGATTGTCCTACTCACTCATATTGTATTGGCAGCAGTCATTTTACCGTTCATCCTCTTTAGCGTTTATCGCGGCCTCAGCGGCGACTATGCCAATCATAAAAAACTGGCCCGTATCACCTGGCCCATCTGGTTTTATGTGGCCATCAGTGGGGTGATTGTGTATTGGTTCATCAGTCCATACTACGTTTAACGATCCAACACAGTACATTTACATTATGAAACAGCTGACACGACTTTCGCTCTTCGCACTCTTCATCATCATGGCCTGCACGCAAGCCGCGGCGCAATGCGCGATGTGCAAAGCCACAGCTGAAAGCGCAACCGAACACGTGGACCAAGGCATTGGCGAGGGACTTAATGCAGGTATTGTTTACCTGATGTTGATTCCATACGCGCTGCTGGCAACGGTTGGACTTGTTTTTTTCCGAAAGAAAATCACCGCCATATTTCGGGGCTAGTCTGTTTGCCTCGCTCTAGGCTTCGTTCAAAAAATCGGTTAAAGAATTGTTGCTTTTTGCATTCAATTGGCAATTTGCGATTGGTTTTTGTTATTTTAGCCCCGTACTAGACCAACAAATTCACGCTATGAATTCCGCATTCCTTCGCTTTTTTGCCTTTGCATCGCTCCTGCTTTCAGTCCAGGCGGTCTCTGCGCAGTTTGTGGAGGAACTGAAAATCGACTCCACCGAGGTACCGGAAGCGGAGGATCAGAAAATGCAGATTACCGTCACCGACTTTCGCTCCAAGATGATCATGGATGCAGACGTGATGATCAAAGGTCTGAACCCGCGTAAAACCGTTGTTTTCAAAAACTTCACAGACTCAACCATGATGCTGAAAAACTACCGCATCTACACGGTGTCGGTCGTGAAAGAAGGCTACATGTATTACGCCCACAAATTTTGGCCTGCAGAAGCAGCAACGCACTACGAACGCGTCGAGCTCAAGCCAATCTCCGTAGGTCTAAAAACCAGCATTGAAGACATCACCTTCTTGGGTGATGAAACCCAACTCTACCACAAATCAGTTCCGGCATTAGAAGAACTCGTGCAATTCCTCACCGTAAATCCTTCGGTGAAAATCTGCATCATCGGTCACGCCAACTGTCCGGTTAACGAAGAGAAAAAGAACTCTGACGCCTATTACCGCCGTGCCTCTGAAAAACGCGCCGAGGCGGTTGTCGATTATCTCGTGCAGCACGGCATTGCCGCTGATCGCCTGACAACCCGCGGTATGGGCAACAAGCAGATGCTGTATCCCGATCCGCAAACGGAATGGCAGGTGAGCGCCAACCGTCGCGTGGAAATTGAAGTTACCGAACTGTAAGCTCATTCGTTAAACCCAACCATGCGCCCCATCGTTCGCTCGCACGGTTCGCCTCTTTCAATCCCACTTCTCATCATTCAAACAATACACCCGATTTTTATCAGGCAACAAGACCTTTCTGCCCGTAAGTTTGTTTCCGACATGATGAATTCTTCCGCATTCCGTTTTGTTTTTGCATTGCTCATTGGGTGTTTAAGCACTCACGCCAGCGCCCAGTCCTGGTCGCTCGACAGTTGTATCCAATACGCCTATTCTCACAACCTCGCCATTCAAATCAGTGAGGAAAATGTTGGTCTGAATAAGTTGAATGAAACTCAGGCAATCGGAAACATGCTGCCCTCGCTCAATGCACAAGCAACACACGGTTACAACTGGGGACAGCGGATTGACCCATTCACCAACCAGTTCGCAAGCTCACGCATTCAAAGTAACAACTTCGGAATCGCAACGAGCGTCAATTTGTTCAACGGTCTGCGTCAGGTGAATACGCTGAAACAAGCGGGCTTGAATACAGAAACAGCGAAATGGAATTATGAGAAAATGCGCAATGATATCGCGCTCAATGTGGCATCGGCCTACCTGGCTGTCATTATCAATAAAGAGTTCATGGACATTGCGCGCAAGACGCTCGATGGCACCGAACGGCAGGTAAAGCGACTGGAAAAACTGGTTGGTGCAGGACAACTCGCCGTGAGTAACCTGAATGATATGCAGGCACAGCTTGCATCCGATAATGCCACGTTTGTTGCTGCCGAAAATAATTACCGCCTTTCCAAACTAGCTCTGATGCAACTGCTGCAACTCGACGGCGGTTCGCTAGAAAGTTTTTCGATCAGCGTTCCTCGCATCGAGGAAATTGAACAGCTCGAACTCATCGCTAACCCGGAAGTGGTTGTTGAAGCTGCCCTGACGAATTTCCCGGAAATCAAAAGCGCCACAACCTCGGTAGCAGCGGCAGCGCTCGGTAAGAAAATTGCGGCATCCGGTTATTATCCCAGTCTAAATGCCAGCTTCTCCTACGGCACCGGTTTTTCCGGAGCTGCTAAAGTTGTTTCGGGAAATCCGGATACACTCGCATTTCCGATTGGGACAGTTTTCGGTTCGGGCGAACTCGTCACTTCACTTCCGCAGCTGATGTACGACTCAGAGGATTATCAAACCAAAGCCTTCGGTTCTCAGTTGCAGGACAACGTCAACCGCTCATTGTTTTTCTCGCTGAACATTCCGCTGTTCAACGGTTTTGTAACACATACAGGAGTGAAACGCGCCGATATCAACTTCCGTCAGGCCACGCTTCAATTGGAACAAGCCAAACAAGGAATCGAACAAAGTGTGTATCAAGCCTACAACGATGCGAAGGCTGCGCTGGCGAATTACTACGCGTTTAAAACTAGCGTGGCTGCTACGCAGAAATCATTTGAATGGGCTGAACTGCGCTACGAACAAGGAGTCAGCAACATCACCGAATATGCCGATGCACGGATGCGTTATGAAATTGCTCAGGCGAATCTCACGCGCAGTAAATACGATTTCGTCTTCAAACTCAACGTTCTGAATTTTTACCAAGGCAAGGCCATTTCACTCAAACCATGAACAAGAAACTCAAAAGAACCTTAATCGTTGTCGGTATTCTTGCTGCAGGCGGAGTGACCTACCGTTTGATTGCCGGGAAAAAAGAAGCCGCAGAAGTTTCCGTTGAAAAATCTGCCTATCGCGCTATTGTTGAAACGGTCTCCGCCAGCGGAAAAATCCAACCCGAGACTGAAGTAAAAATTCAATCGGAAGTTTCCGGACAAATCATCGACCTGCCGGTCAAAGAAGGTGATCTCGTGCAGAAAGGACAGTTGCTGGTAAAAATAAATCCCGACCTCTATACGTCTGCATTAAGCAGAGCTGAAGCGGCACTCAACAGTTCGAAAAGCAATCTAAGCAGCTCTAAAGCCCGCTTGGCGCAAGCTGAGGCGCAATTCAACGCCACCAATCTGAATTATCAGCGACAGAAAAAACTGTTTGAAGACGGCGCCATTTCCAAAGCAGAATTAGAGAACTTCACCAGTCAATGGGAAACCTCAAAAGCAGAAGTCACCTCAGCACAAGAAAGCATTCATAGCGCTCAATTTGCCATCGAAAGTGCTCAAGCGGGCGTCAACGAAGCGGCCGATAATCTCAAGCGCACCACGATTCTGGCACCGATGACCGGCACTGTGACAGCTCTCAATAAAGAGCTCGGCGAAACCGTGTTGGGTAACAACATGATGAGTGGTGAAGTCATCATGAACATCTCCGCACTGGCCTTCATGGAAGTGAATGTAGAGGTGAACGAGAGTGATATCGTGCGCGTCCAGCTTGGCGATACAGCCATCGTCGAAGTGGACTCCTACAAGGAAGAAAAATTCAAAGGTGAAGTGACTGAAATCGGTAACACCGCTTTGAACGCCATCACCGATCAGATGAACTTGAATCAGGTAACTAACTTCTCGGTCAAGATCCGCATCCTGCCTGAGTCCTATAGCCATCTGATGCAAGGCAAAGATGAGAGCTACTCCCCTTTCAAACCGGGCATGAGCGCCACGGTTGATATCGTGACAGAAAAATCAGATCGCGCGCTCTCCATTCCCATCAAAGCGGTAGCCTCTCGCGACGATACTACTTCGACATCACTATTGGAAGAATTGCAAGCGAATGACAGTGAATCGAGCGAAGAACGCGAGCCGTTTACGGTCGTTTTTGTGCACGATGCAGCCGACGGAAAAGCAAAAATTCGCGTCGTCGAAACCGGCATTCAGGATGATAAATTCATCGAGATAAAAAAAGGCATCGCTGAAGGTGAAGAAGTCATCACAGGTCCTTATGAATTGGTTTCGCAAACCCTGAAGCCCGGCGAGAAAGTGACGCCGAAAAAGGATCTGGACGACAAAAAGGAGTAACGCTTTTAACCGCTCGCATGCCTACCATCCTTCACCTGGAGACATCCGGAAAAAGTTGTTCTGTATCGTGGACCATCAATGGCCGATGTGTGGCTGATGAGTCGATAGTTTCCGAGCACTTTATTCACGCAGAACAACTTCACCCACTCATAGAACAACTGCGCCTGCAAGCGGGCGTTGACTGGAGCACACTGGATGCCGTTGCCGTAAGCAAAGGCCCGGGATCATACACAGGACTTCGCATTGGCGTGAGCGCGGCTAAGGGCCTCTGCTATGCCACCGGTGCCAAACTAATTGCGCTGGACACCACGGCTATCTTAGCTCACGCAGTGCTTCCCGTCAACGCTGAAAGCGACCTCATCATTCCCATGATTGACGCCGGACGTATGGAGGTTTATTGCGCCGTATTCGATGCAGTGGGTTTGAGAATACGTAACGATGAAGCGCGCATCCTCGATGAAACCTTCTTCAGTGAATTTGGTGAAAAACGCCTTCTGCTCACCGGTGATGGTGCTGCGAAATGTGCTCCCTGGACTAGTAATCTTATTTCGATTCACTCCAACTTTCCATCGGCCACCATGATGCATGCTCTAGCTACAGACGCGTACAACAATCAACGCTTCGAAGACGTATCCTATTTCGAGCCCTTCTATTTGAAAGACTATGTGCCGGGAATCAGCACACGGAGTGTCTTGTGATCTTACTATCTTCGACGCATGCGACGGGTCCTCATCTTTTTACTCACCATCATCGTCCTTTACGGATGTCGTGACCGAAATATGTCGCGAGTGCCCGATGTGCCGGTCAATATCGCCATCAACATCAACCAACCCGATTTTTTCAACTTGAGTGTCCCCTCCGGATGGGTGTATATCACCGGTGGATCTCGGGGTATCATCGTGTTTAGAAATAGCCTTACTGAATTCACCGCTATCGAACGACACAGCGCTTTTGAGCCGGAAAACAACTGTGCTGTGATTGTTAATCCGGACAATGTCATCATCTCTGACCCGTGCTCAGAATCGCAATGGCTTATCATGGATGGATCAATTGTCAAAGGGCCAACAAGCTTCCCCCTGAAGACATATCAAGTTAGTTTCAGCGATCCCATGCTGTACATCACCAATTAAGCATGAAGGCCGTCTATTCCATACTACTGTTGCTGGCCAGCAATGTATTCATGACACTGGCCTGGTATGGTCACCTGAAATTCAAGTCATATGAATGGGGAAAAAACCTCGGCTTAATTTCCATCATTCTCATCAGTTGGGGACTTGCATTTTTCGAATACATCCTGCAGGTTCCGGCCAATCGCATTGGCTCGAAAGAACTCGGTGGCCCGTTCAGTCTTGTGCAATTGAAGGTCATTCAGGAAGCCATTACCCTTATCGTATTCACGATTTTCACGGTTGTTTTCTTCCGACACGAAACGCTCCGATGGAATCACTTTGCCGCTATGGCCCTCGTGCTGATGGCGGTTTACCTGGTATTCCACGAATCGTAACTTTCCTAAACCACTCTGCGTAGAAGAGGTCAAATTCGTTTGACCATGTGCAAAACACCCTATATCCTCTTGCTCGTATTCATAGTTTCCCTTTCCGGATGCATTATTCCGGGGGCACGTCAAAAGCGCGCAGAACTCAAGCTTCAGGCAAACGATTCCCTATTCCATGTCAAACAAGGAGATTTCGACTTTCGCATCGTTATGCCCAAGGATCTGATGATTACCAATGAACCGGTATTCGAACTTGGTAAAAACGGCGAACAGCTCGCTATCCGATGCGGACAAGACTTCAACATCATTGCGCACAAACGTTCATCAACATCTATCGATTTAGCGGCGGAACAAAGCAAAGACCGTTTGTTCGATTACCGCGTGCTCGATGACGAAGACGCGTCAGTCGTTTTTTCTCGCGTGCTTCCCGACGGTCGCATCTACGACTACCGATTGATTCAATACCTGAAAATCGGCAAGCAAGGCTATGCCTTTGAAACCGCAGATGATGCCGCCTTTGACTTGCCGCAGGTTTTGCGCATGCGTAGTGCACTGGCATCCGTTCAATTCTAGAAATCGGCTGTTTGATTCCTTTCATGGAATTGATTACATTCGTTGCTGTAATTCAATTGCTTAACTCTACTGTTTATCCATGAAAAGAATACTGCTTCTTTTGATGCTCACTTTTACCGCATCAGGCCTTTTTGCTGAAGTTGTCATCATCAGCGGCATCTACCAAGGCAAAGATCTCTACGTAAAAAATCCCATGACCGCCGATGGTGCCGGTTACTGCGTATTTGAAGTGCTGGTCAATGGCAATGTGACCGCTGATCAGGTAAACTCTGCATCTTTCGCTGTTGACCTGGCGATATGGAAACTTGCTCAAGGGGATGCGTTGGAAATTGTGCTGCGATGCAAAGAAAACTGCGATGTAAAAATCCTAAACCCTGAAGTCATTTATCCCAACAGTACGTTCAAGGTTACCTCCATGAAAATTGACCCTACGGGAGGCATGACGTGGACAACCGAAGCTGAAAGCGCGGTACTCACGTTTGTCATCGAACAATTCAAGTGGAATAAATGGATAAAAGTTGGGGAGGTAAAAGGCCAGGGAAAACCGGAGTCGACCTCTTATACGTTTCCTGTTAAACTGCACAGTGGCCTCAACACCTTCCGTCTTTACCAAATGGATTACAAAGGCCAGCACACCAGTGAGGAATACAAAGTGGAAAGCGTAACCCCTGATGTGAAAATTAAAAACCTGAAAATTTCTGACCGCATAGAATTTTCTGCGGAAACAGACTTCGAAGTTGTCAGCGAGTTTGGCGCGCAGGTTACTGCCGGACGCGGCCAATACATTGATGCCTCCAAGTATTTCAAAGGAAAATACTATGTGAACTTCGACAACAAAGTGGGCTCAATCGTCGAGAAGAAGTAAGTTATGCTGCGCAAAATCGAACACATCGGAATTGCCGTAAAAGACCTTTCTGCTTCCAATAAAATTTTCGAAGACATTTTGGGTGTGGCACCTTACAAAGAGGAATCAGTTCCCAGCGAACATGTCCTCACTTCATTCTTTCAAGTAGGTGAAAGCAAGATCGAGTTGCTGCAAGCCACTTCACCGGACAGCGCGATTGCTAAGTTTTTAGAGAAAAACAAAGAAGGCATGCATCACATCGCCTTTGATGTGGCCGATATTCATGCAGAAATAGCACGTTTGAAATCGCTCGGCTACACTATGATTCACGACGAACCCAAAGCGGGTGCAGATGACAAACTCATCGCCTTTATGCATCCCAAATCAAGCAATGGGGTGCTCGTTGAATTGTGTCAGGATCGTTTCAAGAAGTGAAAAAAGCCCTTCTTCTTGCGTTTCATCTTGCGCGTGTCGGGACCGAAGAGATCATTCCCGTCGTGCTTTCCTCCTTTGGATAAATCCACACTGCGACCGGGCTGATTCTCGCATTCCCTTGCAGGGACTTTCGACAACCATTGTATGCGCAGCGTAATCAACCATGGGCGAAATCGACCGGTATAATATGGTAGCGTCCCTTGCAAACCTTCCCATGGCAACAAATTCAACAAGGGAGTCTCAATCATCGGCATGATGAACACTCCGGGTTCCGGCTTCCAACCAATACCGAACTTATAGTGCGCTTGTATGGGGAAGTCAGCGGGAAAAAACCAATCCGCGCCTATCACTCCGGTACCCCCTCGCTGCTGAAACAGACCATAGTCCACATTCAACCCGAGTCCATTCTGAATCCATACCCTGTCACTCACTTGCAGAATGTTGTTGAAATTCACGAATGCGCCCAGATAACTATCGTTGAATGAAGCCTGTGCTGCATAAGCAATGGCGGCAGTATCACTGAATAGCGATCCGTTAAACTCCTCTGTGCCTCGCAGCATTTTGTAATTCAATCCGTAATCCCAGTGATCGATAGGGCCTCTCCCCGAAGTAAAATGATGGCGTCCACCCTCGAGGTACAACCCGAGTTGTCCATCGCGGGAGAATTCTCCGGAATACAACGTGTCAGGAATTGCCTGATTGTCGAACCCCGTCAATTGCTCAACCCGTGGTGTGGGCATCATCGACGCAATACCCGGGGCAAAAAACCATCCCGTGTTTTTAAACTGTCCACCGGGAACGAAAATCGCGCGAGGCTCGCGCTGCGCGCTGCCAAGCGTTGCCATTAGATAGAAGAAAAAAACAGAGAGCGTACGCATACGTCGAAGTTAATCGCAGATTCTGCCGTTCAATTGCGCCACCGCGCACATTTAACAACGACTATTTGTGAATCTCCAGGAGCTTGAGCATACGCTGCTCCACTTCATCGGAGTCCCACTTCGCTTCGATATCCTCCATTTCCATCACACGGTCCATGATCTTTTGCTGACGATGTCCATTGTGCAATGCTTCCTGATACGGCGTGTGCGAGAAAGAAACCTGCTCATACAGCGACTTCCAGAGATGTGGATGCTTTTCACTGAAGCGGCCTTCAATGCGCTTTTGCAACAGGAATTCACGATCAGCGGTCTTGTCGCGCATCTCGATATAGTTATTCAAGGCAAGCTCTAGAATTGCATCGCCAGCCGGTTTACGCAAGCGTGTGTATTCCGGCATCACGCGGGTAAAATCACCATCATGCTCTTCGAGCAGTGCATTCAGATAGGAGCAATCTTCAAAGCCAGCATTCATGCCCTGACCATAGAAGGGAACAATCGCATGGGCCGCATCGCCCATCAAACAAATGCGGTCCTTGTAGTGCCATGGATAACACTTGGTCATCACCAAACTCGCGTCGGGATTCGCAAAGAAATCCTCTACCAACTCCGGCATCATTGGCACCGCATCCGGAAAGTGTTCATCGAAGAAAGCTTTGACTGCTTCCGGAGTTTTCAGATTAGCCAATGCATGTTCACCTTCAAAAGGAATAAACAGCGTGCAGGTGAAAGAACCATCCACATTGGGTAACGCAATCATCATGAATTCTCCGCGCGGCCATATGTGCAAACAATCGCTGTCGAGCCGGTGTGATCCATCCGCATTCGGTGGAATCTCCAGCTCCTTGTATCCGTGATCCAAATACGTTTGCGAATAATCGTAGCGATCAAGTCGGGTCAACCGCGCGCGCACGGCACTAAACGCTCCGTCAGTTCCGAAAATCTGATCAAAGGATTCGCGCACCTCCTGCCCCGATACTTCATCCTGAAAAACAAGCGTATTAGACTCAAGATCTACATCCTTGCAACGATGCTGAAACGCGAACTTCACGTTAGCATGTTCCGATGCACACTGCATTAATGTCTGATTGAGCAATCCACGCGATACACTGTAGATGGCCTGTCCTTCTTTGCCATAAGGCTGGTAAGTCAGCGTGCCATCCACTGCGTGCATCATTCGACCATGCATCGGAATGGCGACTTTGCGAATCGCATCGGCGATACCCGCGCCCTCTAAGCCCTTCCAACCGCGATCGCTCAGCGCCAGATTGATACTCTTGCCTTGGACTATTTTCAATTTGCGAATGTCCGGACGACGATCAAAAACATGCACTTGGTAACCGCGCTTGGCCATGTAAACAGCCCACAAGCTGCCCACCAATCCGGCACCAACAATGGCGACTTTCTTCTTACTCATTTCGGTTTCGATGCTAACTACTTCACTTTATCCAACGCTTGACGCAAATCATCAATCAAATCTTCCATGTCTTCCACACCAACACTCAAGCGAAGCAGCGAATCAACCAATCCGGTTTTGATGCGCTCCTCACGCGGTATGGATGCGTGCGTCATGGAAGCAGGATGACCGACCAGCGATTCAACGCCGCCAAGCGATTCGGCCAACGAGAAAACACGCAACGCCTGCGCAAGTTCGCTGGCATCATCAAATGAATCGCTTTTCAGTGTAAATGAAATCATTCCGCCGAAGTCGCGCATCTGACTCTTGGCAACAGCGTGATTAGGATGATCTTCAAATCCCGGCCAATACACCTTGCCTACCTTAGGGTGAGATCGAAGAAACTCAGCAACCGCCCTTCCGTTTTCGCAATGCGCCTTCATGCGCAAGTGCAGCGTCTTGATTCCGCGCAACACCAGGAATGAATCCTGTGGTCCGGGAACAGGCCCACAGGAATTCGTAATGAATGCCAACTGATCGTAAAGCTCTTTGTTGCTGGTCATGAGCGCACCCATGATGACGTCGCTGTGACCGCCGAGGTATTTCGTTGCACTGTGCATCACGATGTCGGCACCCAAATCCAATGGGTTCTGCAAATAAGGTGACGCGAACGTGTTATCGACCACAGAAATGAGGTTGTGCTTTTTCGCCAGCGCCGTGTAATGACGAATGTCGATAATCTTCATCATCGGATTGGTAGGCGTTTCAATCCAGATCATGCGAGTCTTGTCATTGATCAGACGATCGGTCGCCGCTAAATCATGCATGTCAACGAAGTGAAAACGAATCCCCATTTTCTCAAACACTTTCGTGAAGAGGCGATAGGTTCCTCCATAGAGATCATCGGTAGCAATGACTTCATCACCGGGTGAAAGCAATTTGATGGCGGTATCCACAGCGCCCATTCCACTGCTGAAACACAAACAGTAGTCGGCGTTTTCCAATGCAGCCAGACAGCCTTCCAACGCCACGCGTGTCGGATTTTTTCCGCGCGCATATGCATATCCTTTGTGTTTGGCGGGAGCCTCTTGCACATAGGTTGACGTTTGGTAAATCGGAGTCATGATGGCTCCCGTGGTTGGGTCAGGCTCTTGGCCGGCGTGAATCGCCTTGGTACCGAATTTCATAGTTGGAATTTTGCCGCAAGTAACGACAAAAACACCTCAACTTTTTTTCGAATTTCCAACGACACGATCAGGATTAGCGGACAAGAACGACTTCCAACCGCCGTAGGTTTTGGCGCCTGCCAGCGGACTATTGGTTTGATAAAAATGACACACCGCTGCAGCTAGTCCATCCGTCGCATCGAGCTTCTCCGGCATATCGGCATCCGGAATGGAAAGCGTGCGTTGCAGCATCGCCGCAACTTGTTCCTTTGAGGCGCTTCCACTGCCCGTAATGCTTTGCTTGATTTTACGCGGAGCGTATTCAACCACGGGAAGTTTTCTGCTGAGTGCGGCGGCAATGGCAACACCTTGAGCTCTTCCCAACTTTAGCATCGACTGCACATTCTTGCCAAAAAAGGGCGCTTCAATGGCCAACTCATCGGGATGAAAACCATCCATCAACTGAATCACGCGTTCGAAAATTTTCTGAAGCTTCAGGTGATGGTCATCGATTTTATCCAAGCGCAAAACTCCCATAGCCAAAAGCTTCATTTGTTTGCCCTGCACTTCAATAATGCCATATCCCAGAATGGTAGTCCCCGGATCGATTCCCAATATGATGCGCTCGTTGGCCAATTTGCTTGTTTCTTTGATGCGGTAAAGCTATGGCAGTAACACTCTTCTTGTTCCTTTTGGTGACTTCCCTATACCTGGGGTGGGTATTTTGGCTTTATTCACTCTGGAAGGAAATACCTGATCGCAGCACTGCGCATCACGATGCCGGCCACCTCAGCATCATCGTCCCGTTTCGCAATGAAGGGGAAAACTTACATGCGTTTATACAATCCCTCAAGCCGCACCTTGCTGCTTGTCACAATGCCGAAATCATTTTCGTTGATGATCATAGTTCGGATGATTCCGTGCAGATTATCGAACAATTTCAACGCGAACACTCGGGATTATTTCTTCAAAAACAAACCGATACGTTCGGCAAGAAAAGCGGTGTTGACCTGGGTGTTTCCGTTTCTACAAGAGCGTGGATTGTAGCCTTAGATGCCGACATCATTCTTCCCGATAACTGGCTCAACGCTATTGCCTCACACACGTTGGAGCAACAAGCAGACATGCTCATTCTTCCCTTGCGCATTGGCCCCGCCACCAACCTGTTGAGCCGACTTCAGGAAGTGGAATTCCTCAGTGTGATGGGGGTAACAGCCACAATGGCATTCGCCGGAAAACCTATTTTATGCAACGGTGCGAATTTGTGTTTTCGAAAAGAAGCCTATAACGCGGTAAGAAAAAACCGCAACGATTTTCAAATCACCAGCGGTGATGACCTCTTTCTGTTGCACGCGCTTAAAGCCGAACATCGCATTGAATGGGTGCCGGATGTTCGCACGATTGTCGCCACTCAGCCGCACACTTCACTATCGGGTTTGGTGAAGCAACGTCTGCGCTGGATGGGGAAAACATCGCGCATCAGCGATCCGGCGCTGCGCAATACAGCCTACCTTACCTTCCTGATGAACGCATTGGTGGTAGCGGGCTTTTGCAGTTCATTATTTCATCCCGTGCTTTTTCCGTACATGGTCATTTTCCTTGGTTTCAAGGCTCTGGGAGATGCTTTATTGATTGTCGCCGTTGGAAAATGGATGTGTATAAAACAGGTGAAGAGATTTTACACCTTACTGATTTTTATCTACCCGCTCTACGCAACTTTGTTCCCGTTGATCAGCATTCTCTATAAACCTTCGTGGAAAAATCGAGCAACGCACATAGCATAGACGCCCAATCTCCCGCCGCCATTGCCTGGCGACGCTTTCGCCATAATCCACCTGCAATGGG
>JBKCDO010000270.1:0-413 GCA_046304755.1 Flavobacteriales bacterium | reverse complement strand
GCGACGTTGACGGAGGATAGAAATGGTAACGCAAACTCTGCTTACAGTTTCAACGGCATCAACAACGACATCACCATTCCAAATACACTAGATGCGCTTATTTCAAATGAAATGACCGTTTCGATGTGGTTCAACATGGATGATAATGTCGATCACCAATCGCTATTTCTGCGTCAGGGTAGCGATTTCACCAAAACGTGGATCTTGGCCATGGACGGCACCAATGAGATTCGCTGCTACAACGAAAATGGAGCGTACTCGAATGTTACTGCGCCTACATCGCTTTACAATGCGTGGCAACAACTGACAGCTGTATTCACCGATTCGGTGATTTCAACTTACATCAACGGAGTGCTCGTTGCAGAGGAAAACGTAGGCTTCCCCCTATCATGGTCTTCTGAGCCAATCATACT
>JBKCDO010000269.1:0-15496 GCA_046304755.1 Flavobacteriales bacterium | reverse complement strand
GCATATTCTTATTTGCATTGACAATAGGCACATACGCTTTCAAAAACGTTCTGCCCACATCACATACAAAATCGAATAGCGAGTCTTTTGAAAGTCCTTCATTCGGTTTCAAGTAGTCGAAGAAAATTCCACCAATGCCCCTTGTTTCATTGCGATGTCGAATAAAGAAATAATCATCAGCCCACGCTTTGAACTCTGGGTAGTAGGCGGAATCATGCCGATCACACACTTCCCTCATACAGCTATGAAAAAAGCACGCTTGCTCCTTATTCACATAAATCGGGGTAAGATCGATACCGCCGCCAAACCAGCAATCACCGGCATTAGTTTCGAAATAGCGAATGTTCATGTGAATGATGGGAACCATAGGCGAATACGGATGAATCACGATACTCACACCGGTAGCGAAAAAGTGGGTGGCATCAGGGCTGACCTTATCCTTCATGAACGCGGGCAGCAAACCTTCCACTGCGCTAAAATTGACACCACCCTTTTCAAACACATTTCCATGAGCAATTACACGAGTGTGTCCGCCCCCGGCAATTTCATGTTTCCATTCATCCAGATTAAAAACGGCCTTACCGTCTTCTGCCTCGAGACCCAAACAAATCTCCTGTTGGATAGCTTGAAACTCGCTCGCAATGCGCTCTTTGGTGATCATTCGTTTTACGTTTTGCGCGGCAATAATACTTAGCGAGTTAACGCACGCCTGTCATGGATTTGAAATCAATTGACGCGCTGCAACTGATAGTTGTCAGTGCGCACGATGTTGATGGCTGCATTCTCATAGCCTGCGTCCTTCGCTGTTTTAAAGAAATTGAATTGCGTTGCCAAGTAAGTGCCATTGACTTCATTTAAATGCTGTTCAAGTTGTCCTCCGAATTTGTGGAGAGCGCGACCGTAAAACAACATGACATCATATCCTACAAATGAGAAGTTGGATGGTTCCGATTTATACTGTGCGCGATAGCCTTCTATCCACCGTTGAGTCGAAACATCGGAGTAGTCCACGAAGGTGTGCTGCGGAAAATGCACATGGTATTTATTTCTATCTGACACCGAAATAAAGTCCATATCATCCCAAGACTCTGTGCCAATAACCTCTGCGTTCTTGGTTCCAATTGCTTTAAACACGGCGCCAATCACTTTCTTATCGGCTGTTGGAACAAGTACGATATTTCGAGCTCCGGTTAATTTAGATTCCAGTGAAAAGGACGTAACATCATTGAAGACAACTACCCGCTTCAAGCTGTCCTGCTTTAGTCGATACCATTCCTCTTTGAAAGCCTCCACCATTTTCTTGTCATCGACAATCTTCGAATCAATCAGCACGATATTGTCGGCAGCGTGATGTTCTGCAACGTATCGTGCTATCGTCATCCATTGCGTGGCCGAGCCCGGTACCGTTTTACTGATGGTATTTGCATTGAGCAATACACGGTTCGGCTGCTGAACGGGAACAACCATATGCACATCGTGTTCCTTGCACCAGGCGGAGACTTCGGGAATGATATCCTTGAAGAGTGGACCGATGACTAAATCCGCACGCTTCATGACATCTTTCTTCAGTACGTTTTGAATAGCGACCTTATCATCGAGGACATCCAACACATGAATGCGGGCGTTCAAGCCTTCAGACTCCAGCGAATCAGCGGCCGTCATGGCTCCGCGATACAACTGAATGGCTGCATCGCGCAGTCGATAATCACGCGTGATCATGGAATCTTTATACGTTGCGAAGAATGGCAGCATCACGACAATATCGAAAACCTCCGCCTCTTGCGTTGGTGACTCGGCGCGATCATCGGTGACCGGCTTCATTTCAAGCGGCACCACAATCGTATCTCCATTGATTAATCCTGCAGGCAATCCGTGATTCAATTTTCGCAGCTCATCAGCGCTGATGCCATACATCCGTGAAATGCTGTATACCGTGTCGCCGCTCTTCACCACATACTTTCCCGATGACACACTCACGGTTGGTGGCGGAATTGCAGCCTTCGCCTGAACTGCGATTTTCAGCACTTGACCTACCTTCAATCCGTCAGCGCATGCGGGGTTTAGCGCGATTACCTCATCAACAGTAGCTCCATAGAATTTGGCCAACGAAAAAAGGGTTTGGCCTTTCTCTACGGTGTGCATGGCATAGGAGCGGCCCTCCACCCAAACGGTATCCGCCTTGAACTGCGCATTCAGTCTGAGACTCAACAATAGGAAACTAAATACAACGGCCAGACGCATACGTGGGATAGAAACAGATTTGGGGTAAATATCGTGTAGTCGGTTCAATTTTTCTATTCCCACTCAATGGTTGCCGGTGGCTTGCTGCTGATATCATACACCACACGATTCACACCTTTGACTTTATTGATAATCTCATTCGAAACTTTTGCCATGAAATCATGTGGCAGTCTGCTCCAATCGGCTGTCATTCCATCCGTGCTCGTCACAGCGCGCAAGGCCACCGTGCGCTCATACGTGCGCTCGTCTCCCATTACACCAACGCTGTACACCGGCAGCAAAATCGCCCCGGCTTGCCAAACTTCACTGTACAAACCGGCATCACGCAATGAACGAATCCAGATATCATCTGCGTCCTGAAGGAGCTGCACTTTCTCGGGAGTGATATCTCCCAGAATACGGATACCCAGACCGGGACCGGGAAACGGATGGCGATCCAGAATAAAGGACGGAATTTCCAACGCGCGCCCCACTCTGCGCACTTCATCCTTGAACAACAAGCGCAAAGGTTCCACCACTTTCAACTTCATATAGTCGGGTAATCCGCCCACGTTATGATGGCTCTTAATCGTTTGCGAAGGACCGCCGGAATGTGAAACGGATTCAATCACATCGGGATAAATCGTACCCTGCCCAAGCCATTGTGCATTGGTGTGCTTTTTTGATTCTGCATCGAAAACATCGATGAATGCCTTGCCTATGGCTTTGCGCTTCAGCTCCGGATCAGTCACGTCACGCAGCGCTGAGTAGAATTGTTCAGATGCATTGATTCCGGTAACCTGTAATCCCAAGTCGCGGTAACTGTGCATGACATCCTGAAATTCATTTTTACGCAACAGTCCATTATCGACGAAGATGCATTGCAAACGATCGCCAATAGCTCTGTGAATGAGGACTGCCGCTACAGTTGAATCGACGCCACCACTCAGGCCCATGATGACCGTATCCTCTCCCAATTGTTGCTTCAAGGCATTGACTGTTTCATCCACGAACGAATTAGGGGTCCAGTCTTGATGACAACCGCAAATGTCCACAACAAAGTTTTTGATCATTGCAGTGCCATCAGTGCTATGAAACACCTCCGGGTGAAATTGAAGTCCGAATGCATTAACGTCGTGGCGCTCATATCCGGCAACGGCAACATCTTCCGTTGAGCAAATCACTGTGGTGTTGGGACCAGCGCTCACAATGGTATCGCCGTGCGACATCCACACCTGCGAATTTGAGGGGATTCCTTTGAGTAATGGAGAAGTCTCATTGCGACTAACCAAATGTGCACGACCGTACTCACGGTGTGTAGAACGTATTACCTCACCACCATTGAGATGCGCCAGCAATTGTGCTCCATAGCAAATTCCCAGCACGGGAAACTTGCCGAGGATGGCGGACAAATCCGGCATGGCTGCCTCCGGCTGATGCACAGAAAATGGACTTCCCGAAAGGATTACCCCGCAAGTTTGGGCGTCCATGACCGGGATTTTATTCCAAGGATGAATTTCACAATAGATATTCAGTTCGCGCACGCGACGTGCTATGAGTTGGGTAACCTGTGAACCGAAATCCAGAATGACAATACGTTGATGCATGTGCAAATGTAGGTCGGAGCCGTTGCAGCTTTTTGCATGGTCGAAATGTTGTGAAGAACTCTACACGTTCGAACAACTAAATTTGAAGCGATACATGATTATGAAAGCTCCTGCCTCGAAATACACCATTAAACTGGCTTCGAAAAGTCCGCGCCGTCAACAACTCTTACACACACTAGAGATTGATTTCGAGGTTTGGTCACTGGATGTCGATGAATCATTTCCGGCTGAACTGCAACGCGAGGAGATTCCGCTTCATTTGGCCAAAGTCAAGGCCGATGCTTTTTTACCGCGCATGTCAGCCTCTGATTTGGTGATAACTGCAGACACCATTGTTTGGGTTGATGACCGCGTGCTGAATAAGCCCGCGGATGCAGCCGAGGCACTGCACATGCTGCAACTGCTCAACGGAAAAACACATGAGGTATTTACTGCTGTTTGCCTGCGAACCCTCGAGCGCGAAGAACTCATCTGGGATTGCACGCGTGTCCATTTCGCCAAGTTGAGTGAGGATGAATTACTGCATTACATCGACCACTACAAACCTTTTGACAAGGCGGGATCTTACGGAGCGCAAGATTGGATTGGCCTTGTAGGTATAGATCGGCTGGAAGGAAGCTATTTTAACGTGATGGGTTTGCCGGTGCACAAACTGTATAGCGCGCTGAAAACCTTCTAGTGAAAAATCACCCGGACACCGGCCATATGTCGGTAGAGCGAGGTAATGTTTCGGGTTTTGAAATTATCGTCTTCACCGATAATATTGAATAGCCCATGTGAGTAGAATACCTCCAGGCGCATGAGGCTCTTGGAGAATCGAAAAGGATAACCGATTACGGCATCAATGTTCAAATTCCGTTCTTTCAAAACGGGTTGTGCATCATTGAAGGGACGAAGCGTGAGCACAGGACGCACTCCCAATCCAAACTCAGGTTTTGACTGAGCCGGGGGAAAGGCATCCATGCGATAGCCCGAATAGATAAGTGTCAGCGGAAATTCAACGGTGGTGGGATACACCCGTTGTCGGGTGACGTAGTTAATCTCCGTTTGATAAGCAATCTTCACCGGTAAGAGGACCCCTTCTACGCCGGGACGCAGGATGAGCCTGCGTCCCGGGTAAAAGTTGTAATGAAAGCCGGCTGAAAAGCCGGGAGTATTTTCCAGCTGTGGAATTCCGGTATTGTCTCCGATGAAATACGGATTAGCATCCATCCTCACCAGCGAATACAATCCCGAAACGCTCAAGCCTAACTCTTTGCTTTGACGTGTGCGTGTTGAGTCTTGATCACCGGCAAAACCGACGATGGTGTGCAAGAACATTCCCCAAAGAGCAATCTGGCGCAGCATCAACTCAGGATTTATTTCTCTACAGCGAAGTCTTTATCGTTCAACTTCGGATTGATTTTCATTTCACTGAAGTTGTATTCCATCTCTTGCGGACCTACGGCCTGCTTTGTTTTGCTGGCGTATTTGATACCATTTACGGTAGCGTATTCCACATAACGGGTTTCTGCCATAACCGGCTCCGTGCCTTCGCTTTCAGTAGTGACGCTCATGAGCTTTAAGCCTGAACTTACACTGTAATAATCGGTTGATACTTCTCCATCCGCCTTCGTTAGTTCAACAACATAGGCTTCTTCCTCATCGACTTTCCCCACTCCCTTCAATGCGGCCTTGATACCATACTTCTCATAGTTCAATTCAGCCATCAAATCCATTTGAAGTTTTGCATCAGTGATGTCGCTTTGTTCCATAGGCTTCTTCTGTCCCATTTGCATACTCACGCCTGCTGTTCCATCAAAGATTTGTTTCATGAGCTCCATGCCGGTCATGGTAATTGACATAGCCATCTTGGTGTTGTCTTTTACTTTCACGTTCATTTGCGCGGTCATCGGACCCATTTTCATTTCGCCAATTTGCTCGTAAGATTTCACGGCAGCAAGGGCTTCCTTTCCACCCAACGCTTTGATATAGTTTTCGAAAATGCTTTGGGTAGTGACACCATCCGGAGCCGCCTTCAGGTCAACGAAAGGAGTACCATCGGCATTGACCAAATTTACTTTTTGAGAAGCTGCAAACTTCGAAAGACTCTCAGCAACATCCTTATTACCCACAACGGTGATATGCGCATTGGATGGTCGCAGCGTGCGCTTAGCCATGGCTTGCACATCGGCTACTGTAATCGCATTCAGTTTTTGCAAGTAGGTCTCGTAGAAGTCTTTGGGCAACTTGTACTTCTCAATGTTCAGTGCGAAATTGGCGATGGTTTGCGGGCGCTCGAGGGAACGCGCAAAGCTTCCGGTCATGATATTCTTTACCGTCTGCAGTGTGCTGTCAGCAACAGGCTCATCCACCAAGCGCTGCATTTCGAACAAAATTTCGGTAACCGCGCTATCGGTAACTGCATTTCGAACGCTGGCTCCGGCGCTAAATGCACCTACCAATTCATCCGGTGAAATGCTGGAATATGCACCATACGTAAAAGCTTTATCCTCGCGCAGATTCTGCATCAGACGAGTTTGGAAGCCGCTACCACCAAGGATGTTGTTCAATACACTGGCCACAATAGCATCATTGGTGCCCGGCTTGAGATCGATTGGATAGGTCACATCAATCACACTTTGAACGGCGCCTGCCAGTGGAACGAAAGAAACAACATTACCGCGGGGTTCCGTTGGCATGCTATACTTCAGCGCCTTGACATCACGGGATTTCCAATCGCCGAAGTACTTGGTCACCTGCGCTTGTGCCTCAGCAAAGGTGATATCACCGACAACAACCATATAGGCCACATTTGGACGATAATTGTTCACGTGATAGCTGTACAAATCATCGGTGGTAATCGCCTTCAGGGTTGTTTCAGACATGTATTCGCCATAGGGATGTGTGGCGCCATACTTCATCACGTTACCGATTTTATCCGACATCGCATTCGGATCGGTTTTCTCGCTAACCAAATTCGAGAGCTGCTGTTTGCGGCTCTTTTCCAGTTCTTCAGAAGGGAATGTCGGGTTGAGCACAACATCAGCCATCAACTCCAAGAACTCTTTGCTGTGCTTAACCAAGCAGCTGCCGTATACGCCCGTTGCAGAAGTCGAAAGCGAAGCACCCATAAAATCGACGGATTCATCGATTTGGGTTTTGCTGCGAGTCTTCGTTCCGGCCTTCATCAATTCGCCGCTCAGCATTGTGTAACCTGCACGATCACCTTCGAAAATTGGATCGATATCAAGACTCACGCTGTAAGAGACACGCGGTAATTTATGATTTTCAACCACAACGAGTTTGAGTCCGTTGGGTAAGGTAGCCATCTGATATTGGCCAATTTGAATTTTCGGTGCAGGTCCTGCTGCAGGCACAATGGAGCGATCCAACTTCTTGGATGAACTGCAAGCGGCAACAAAGAAAACCAGCGCCAGTGTAATTATGGGGAAGAACTTTTTCATCGTTCGTATCTGTCTTAAGGGGTTAAAAGATTTGAGATTAGTTCTGACTCAGTTTAGGGTCATTCATGAAATAAAGCACCACACGATTTTCAGGAGTGTAGAACTTCTTAGCAGCATTGCGAATGTCTTCCTTCGTCACTGCGTTGTACTTCTCGATTTCCGTGTTGATCAAATTCGCATCACCGAAGTACATGTGATAGTTTGCCAAGCTTTCAGCGATACCGGCTACTGATCCATTGCGCGAAACGAAATCATTCTCCACCTGATTCTTCAGTTTTTGAAATTCCGTATCGCTGATAAGCTCATTCTTCGCGCGATCGAATTCGGCGTTCATCGCCACCTCTACATTAGAAGCATCAACTCCCATATTAGCCAGACTGTAGGCCATGGTCAATCCGGGATGCTCAGTATTGTAAGTGAATGCACCCGCATACAATGCAACTTGCTTTTCCTCAACCAACGATTTGTTGAGACGTGCACTTTCTCCCTGAGAAAGCAACTGATTGAGCATATCCACGGCATAATACTCCGGAGTTCCTTGGGCCGGAATGTGGAACGCTTCCACCACCATGGTCAATTGATCTTTACCCCAAATGGTATCGCGCACTTCTCCTTTGTTGAGCGGCTCTACCTGAGTTGGACGTGGCACCTCGGTGGTACCACGTGGTATACCGCCAAAGTACTTTTTGATCAGCTTCTTAGTCTCGTCAATATTCATGTCACCGGCGATACTGAGCACCGCATTGTTTGGCACATAGAACGTCTTGTAGAAATTCTGGAAATCCTTTTCCTGAGCGGCATTCAAGTCTTCCATGCTACCAATTGGAGGCCAGCTGTACGGGTGCACATCGAATGCATGATCAAGTGTTTCCTGGAAAAGGTTTCCGTAGGGCTGGTTATCCACGCGTTGACGCTTTTCTTCTTTAACAACTTCACGCTGCGTTTCGATGCCGACCATTTCCACCTTTGCGTGGAGCATGCGTTCGCTTTCAAGCCACAAGCCGAGTTCAAGCTGATTACTCGGAAGCAATTCGTAGTAAAAAGTACGGTCTTGAGAAGTGTTGGCATTCAAAGCACCGCCCGCATTCTCGACATATTTAGCATACTGTCCGCGTCCGATATTCTCTGATCCCTCGAACAACAGGTGCTCGAAGAAGTGAGCCATTCCGGAACGGCCAACCGTTTCATTTTTTGAACCGACGTGGTACATCACCGTAACAGCCGTGATAGGGGTAGAGTGATCTTCATGTAAAATGACGTGCAGGCCATTCGACAAATCGTACTCTTCAAACTTGATGTTTTGAGCTAAAGCAGACTGTCCGCAGAGTGCGGTGCAGATTGCCAATGCGCAGAGATTTAATTTCATGGTAGTTAATTAATATGCGGCCAAATTAGGGTAAAAGTGATACTCCAAAAGCCTCCGTGAATGATTCGTTGAATACTTCAGTCAACAATGCTCAAGGCTAAAGTCCTGGTCAGTTAACTTGCGGGCTTCAATTGATGTATGATGGATATTACCGACATTACCGTTCGCATCTCTTCTGATGATGTGATGGCCTTTATCGCAAGCGGAAAACCGATTGTGATTCCTTCCGAAACGAAGAACAGACTTAGCGCAGTTCGCGCTTATTTGGAGGAAAAATCAGCCACACGCAAAGCCCCGATTTACGGCGTGAACACGGGCTTTGGTTCATTGTGTAATACAGTCATCGAAGCCGATGAGTTAGGAACGTTGCAGCGCAACTTGCTCATGTCGCATGCTTGCGGCATGGGAGCCGAAGTTCCGCAGGAAATTGTTCGCATCATGCTCGTATTGAAAGTGCGTGGATTGCTCTATGGATACAGCGGCATTCAACCGGAGACGCTTGAATTGTTGGCTGCTTTGTATAATCACGCTATCACACCGGTTGTATACGAACAAGGCTCCTTGGGCGCCAGTGGTGATTTAGCACCACTCTCGCATTTGTGTTTGCCGCTTATCGGAATGGGCGAAGTGCATTACCAAGGAAAGCGAATGGGCGCGAGCCAAGCGCTTGCCGATGCCGGATTATCACCCGTCGCATTGAAAAGTAAAGAAGGACTTGCGCTCATCAACGGCACGCAATTCATGAGTGCTTACAGTGTGTATTGCGTTCATCAAGGCAAGCGCTTACTGGAGAAATCCGTCACCATTGCGGCCATGTCACTGGATGCCTATGATGGCAGGATCGATGCCTTTCATCCAAACATTCATCAGGCACGCCCGCATCAGGGTCAAAGCGAAATCGCGCGAAAGCTACTCTCCAATCTCGAGGGCAGTGAAATTGCGCTTCAGGAAAAAGCCCATGTTCAAGATCCCTACAGTTTCCGTTGTATGCCGCAGGTATTGGGAGCATCGCTAGATGCCATGCGGTATGTTGACGACGTAGTGACTACGGAAATCAATTCTACAACGGACAATCCACTCATTTTCCCGGATGATGACCTGGTGATTTCCGGTGGCAATTTCCATGGACAGCCCTTGGCATTGGCGCTCGACTTTTTGTCGATTGCCTTGGCAGAAATAGGAAGCATTTCCGAGCGTCGCACCTACAAGCTCATCGGTGGTCAGCGCGGATTACCGGCTTACTTGGCGAAAAATCCCGGGCTCAATAGCGGCTTCATGATTCCAAAATCCACGGCGGAAAGTTTTGTTTAACAAAACAAACAACTCTGCACCCCTTGCAGCATCGACACGATTGATAGCAGCAACGGACAAGAGGATCACGTGAGCATGGGAGCCAACGCTGCGACGAAAACCTACCGCGTATTGCAAAATCTGCGTTCCCTTGTAGCGATTGAATGGCTCACTGCAGCGCAGGCCCTTGAGTTCCGTCGCCCCTTGAAAAGCTCACCGGTGGTGGAGGAAATGCATCATCGTCTTCGCGAACATGTAGCGTTCACCGCAGAAGATGCGTATCTCGGCGAACTCATGAAAAAAGCGCTGGAACTCTTGTAACCGTTTTTATTTGCCTGCACCTTTGAGCACAATCGCCACGGTGTAGAAGAGAATTTTGAAGTCCATCGCCAGCGACATGTTCTCGATATAAAGCACATCGTACTTCAGACGTTGAATCATTTGATCCACGTTTTCCGCGTATCCGTATTTGACTTGACCCCATGAAGTGATTCCGGGTCTTACGCGATGCAAGTGGATGTAGTGCGGAGCACGCTGTTTGATTAACTCGATAAAATGCCTGCGCTCGGGGCGAGGTCCTACAAGCGACATCTCGCCTTTCAATACATTGATGAACTGCGGCAACTCATCCAGACGCATTTTCCGCAGAAAACGACCTATTGATGTAACACGATGATCATTGGAAGAACTGAGCTGAGGACCATTGTTTTCTGCTCCTTCAACCATCGTTCTGAATTTAATGATTCGAAACGGCTGACCATTTTTACCAATCCTTTCCTGAGTGTAGAAAATTCGACCCTTCGAAGTAAGCTTAATGGAGCAGGCAATAATCAGGAAAATTGGCGCCAATGCGAGTAACGCCAATGTAGAAGTCGCAACATCAATCAAGCGTTTTACCGAAAACTGCCACTGGGGCATGATTTCATGATTGACACGAATAAGCGGCACTCCATAGATACTATTCATTTTTACCGATCCACTTAAAATGTCGAACATGTCCGGAATGATGTTGATGTTGACATCGATGCCTTCCAGCAAGAACAGAATATTCTGCAAATCTTTGTGGTCGCCACTTTCAACCGCGATGATAATTTCCTCGATGCCATGCTTCAGAATCAAGTCCGGCAATTCCGGATATTTTCCCATGAAGGGAATGTGCTTCGCCAGTAAATTATCCTGACCGTTGACCCTAACAAATCCCACGAATTTGTATCCGGGGGAACTGCGCATAGCCATAATTTCTTCGTACATGTTGAGGGCGCGATCGTAGCCACCTACAATGATTGTATTAAAACCGATGGCCCCCTTGTGAACCTGAGAAACCGTGCGCGATGTGAGTACCAATCGGAATAACAGCGTCAGGCTGAAATGCGCTCCAAATAATACCAGAAACGATTTGTAATAGTGTTGGTAATACTTGATTTCATCATCCAGCAGCAGCACGAAGAAAATGATGATAACCCCCATGACCGATGACATGGTTATTTGTCCCAGTTCCTTGAGACGATGCCGACGGAAAATGTTGGAATAATGCCCGCTTGAAGCATAGATCAATAGCCAGAAAACGGGAACAATCATCAACCCGAGAAAGTAGTTGGTATCAAACTCCAAGCGGACGGCATCCCCGAATTTCACGGGTTCCAGGTAGATTTTTCGATACACGAACAAAGCCGTCCACGCCGCAGCAGCAGCCACAAAATCGGCTACTACATATTTGGCTATTTGACGGTTCGTATTGAGCATAATTATTTGACTATCTTCAAATCATCCAGGTAAATGGTTGGGATGAGTGCTTCGCTGCGCGTGCACTCAATGTATAATCTGAAATAATCAGTCGAAGGATATTGGGCGGCCATCATACCAAGATCCATATAGACTTTGTTCCATGTCGGCTGCGACCCATCGCCTTCGTTCGTTGGTGTGAGATAGAGCACCGGTACTTTTTCTGAATCCCCATTGGATACGACATACAACCCAACGATGAAGGTGTTGTTGCAGCTGTAATCCATCTCCAAAAATCCAATTTCACCGGAACTCAGGGTAATATTGGACTCATCCACGTAGCTCAGAATACCCGCATCCGCAGGGAGTTTCATTCGGACGCAGCGCACGCCTCCGGAAGCGAGATCCGGATTATTGAGCAGTTCAATTTGCCCCTGATTGCTGCTGACCTCCACAAAAGAATTTCCGGCCTCGAAGTTTCTTGTGGCATCAACAAGTGCGTCAGTTGTATACCGAAACGTTGGATTAACAGTATAATGCTCACCCGAGCGGAGATTGAGGGTCGTATCAAAACCTGCGTAGAATGGATAGCGAATGCGGCTGGTGCCCATGCCGTTATTCTTGATACCGGCATAAAATGAAAGGGTATGATTTCCCTCTTCGAGTACCGGCAAGGAAACAGGCGTATCTAGAACGCCGAGCACATTGCCATCCACATACATCCATAGCTCGCTAATGCCATGGCTATTGGAGCCCTGACTAACAGTAGTCACTAAATCAACAGAGGATGAATCAATGAATGCAGGAACGGAATCCTCTGAAGGATTACAGGCAAAGAGTAGAACCGATAAGGACAAACACCAAGCAAGCCGCATAAAATTCCGCAAGTCCAATTAAAAAGGTTGGCAAATTAAGGTATGAGCCCGAAGGCATCATGCAGTTAACGACGGAATATTGGATTATTGCCTTGGTTGAAAAAAGACTAAAACTCCTTGGGTGGCTGAACTTCAGGGTCTTGGATCAGAACGTGCTGCGACATTTTTTCCAACACTTGCAATGCCACTTCGAGCGCGCGGGTTCCATCTTGAAGGGTGACTTCCGGAAAACTATTGGTGTGAATGGCATGTGCCAGCGAGGCCAGCTCATCACGTATGGCGTTGGTTTCCTCCACTTTGGGTTTATCAAAAAGAATTTCCTTAAAGCCTCTTCCCTGCCCCAGGTCTATAGCTACGGAGAACGGATCAGGATCGCCTTCTACAGGCTTCATGCGCACGATCTCTGCTTCCTTTTGTAAAAAATCCACGGCGATGTAGGCATCCCGTTGAAAGAATCGAGACTTGCGCATATTTTTCAATGAAATCCTGCTGGCCGTGAGGTTGGCTACGCAGCCGTTGTCAAGTTCGATTCGGGCATTGGCGATATCGGGTGTATCGCTGAGCACCGCCACCCCGCTAGCCGAAATTCGGCGTGCATTGGCACCGGTAATCGAGAGAATGATATCGATGTCATGAATCATTAAATCCAATACAACCGACACATCCGTTCCCCGGGGATTGAACTGAGCCAGTCGATGGGTTTCAATGAATCTGGGTTGATCTAGGTAAGGACGAGCAGCTTTGAATGCCGGGTTGAAGCGCTCCACATGACCGACCTGTACCTTGACACCGGCTTCCTTCGAGAGGCTGATAAGCGCTCGTGCTTCTTCACCTGTGGTTGTAACCGGCTTTTCTATAAAGACATGCTTCAGCTTGCGAATGGCCATGTTGGCGGCCTCAAAGTGATGAAGGGTTGGGGTAACAATATCCACCACATCACAGGCCTCAATGAGTGATGCCGCATTGTGAAACGGCATGATCCCGAAGCGGTCGGCTGCTTCCTTGGCCTTCTCGACATTAGGATCGTAGAAGCCCACCAATTCGTACACCTCAGGCAATTCACGAATACAATTCATGTGAATCTTGCCCAAATGCCCTGCTCCCAAAACACCAATTTTCAGCTTATCCGACATGCTACAAAAATTGGTCACGCAAGTGTCTACATCGGATGGTTGATTTTTAATTTTCAACAGCGCATGGCGCATGACAGTTGACCCTAGATTTGAACTGTTATGCTGATAGACTCTTATCGTCACAAAGGACTTCGTAAAAAACTCGTCGACGAACTCAAACGCATGGGAATCAATGATTCGCGTGTGCTCGATGCAATCAACACCGTTCCGCGTCACTACTTTTTAACCAGTGCCTTCCTGGAATTTGCTTACGACAATAAAGCCTTTCAAATCGGGGCCGGGCAAACGATTTCGCATCCCTATACCGTCGCTTTGCAATCGCAGCTTTTGCAAGTAAATACCGGCATGAAAGTGTTGGAAATCGGCACCGGAAGCGGGTTTCAGACAGCAGTACTCTGTGAATTGGGAGCAAAGGTTTATTCGATTGAACGACAGAAACTACTGCACGACAATTCCAAAAAACTGCTGGAAAAAATGGGCTACAAGCCTCATCTCACCTACGGCGATGGCTATAAAGGATTGCCTGCTTTTGGTCCTTTCGATCGCATCATTATTACCTGCGCCATACCTAAGGTACCCGAGGCTTTGCTCATGCAGCTCAAGCCCGGCGGCCTCATCGTAATGCCTTACGGCGACGGCGAAGTGCAGCAAATGATGGTCATACAAGAGACCGAGTCGGGTGACTTTCATTCCGAATTCCACGGAAACTTCTCGTTCGTGCCGATGCTCGAAAAGCGCACTTCGGCGCACTAATCAGTACATGAATTCCCACGCCGTGCGATAAGCTCCGGCCGTTTCTGCAAACTGTAAAAAGTCATTGTAGAACTTGTCATTGCCGAGTGTTGCGCTATCGCCAACAATCACGAGCTTCATTTTTGCACGCGTCATAGCCACATTCATGCGACGGTAATCACGCAAGAATCCTATTTCACTTTTGTCGTTACTACGCACCATGCTGATGTAGACAATCTCACGTTCTTGCCCCTGAAAAGAGTCAATGGTATTGACGGTGACCTGCTCGCATCCGGCAAAGGCTTCACGCAATAGGTCGACTTGGGCGCGGTATGGGGAGATGACCGCCACAGGTAGCTGCTGCTGCACACTCAGTGAAAGTGCATCGTAATGTTTGCGCAGCAAATCGGCTTCCTCCGGATTGCATTTCGATTCACCATCTTCACCGGATTTTTCTTCAAAGCCACATCCGGCGGTATCGACGAATTCTACAGGTAAGCCATCACTGAGGCAGCGACCTGCTACAGAAGCATGGGCCAACAACTGTCCTTGATAAAACTTAGCATTGGAGAATGCCATGATGGTGGCGTGCATGCGATACTGTTCTTGCAGCAGCACAACGGCCTCAGTTCGTTCAATGGTTTTTTCCAGGAGTGTTTTGGATAAACCGGCGGCCGCAGCATCCCGACTCTTGACTGTCGGTGGCAACTGGTGCGGATCTCCCGCCATAACTACGCGTTCTGCGCGCAAGATGGGCACCCACACTGCGGGTTCTATCCCTTGCCCGGCCTCATCAATAACCACAGTGGAAAACCGTCGGCCTGCAAGGTCTTCTGAAGCAGCGCCTATGAGCGTGCAGGCAATCACCTGTGCGTCATCGAGCACTTTCTGCACGAGGTAAGATTCCATCTCACGTGCCTCAGCGCTTAACTGGCGGGCCTCCTGAAAAATGAGCTTTCGCTGCTCAGCTTCTTCGCGACCAAAGGAACGCTTGTATTTACCGCCCATTTTGCGCAGTTCAATCGCTCGCTTTTTGAGTTCTTTGATTTGTTTGAAATCACGCTCACGTTGCAGAATGACATCCAACGTCAGCGCGGTATTGTCG
>JBKCDO010000268.1:0-1710 GCA_046304755.1 Flavobacteriales bacterium | reverse complement strand
TTGAAACGATCAGGCGTGAAGCGGTAGGCCAGCAGCAAAGCCGGCAAGAAATAGCACAGGAATACAATCGAAGAGAATACCATACGCTAAAAGGTGCTGTTATCGCTCAAACCGCAGACAAAGCAGCGCGGCAAAAGTAAGCGCATGCGATGTTCATCCATTTTACTTGTTCCCTCTCGGTCAGGCGATAAAAGCGGCCATCGCCTGCTGCATCGCCTGCGCTTCACGCGCAGCGGCCTCTGCAAAATCAGCCCCCGAGGATGCATACAGAATGCTGCGAGAGGCATTGATCAAAAGACCAACACTGTCATTCATACCGTGCTTCATAACCTCCTCCAAACTTCCGCCTTGTGCACCTACGCCGGGCACTAACAAAAAGTGATTCGGCACTATGCGACGGATTTCCGAAAGCAACTCCGCCCTTGTGGCACCCACCACAAACATGGTGTTTTCATCGCTGCCCCATGAAGCCGTTTTCTGAAGGACATGCTCAAACAGCGGTTTTCCCTCTGCAGAAAGCGTTTCAAAGTCAAAAGCCCCGGGATTACTGGTCAATGCAAGCACAATGGCCCATTTGCCCGCTTGGGTCAGAAAAGGCTCCACGGAATCCCGCCCCATGTAAGGCGCCACCGTTACGCTATCGAAACCATAGGTGTCAAAAAACGTTCGAGCGTAATACAGCGAAGTATTGCCAATATCCCCACGTTTCGCATCAGCAATAGTGAAGTGATCAGGCCCGATATAGTCAACGGTCTGTTGTAGAATTTCCCAACCCTTTGGCCCCAGTACTTCATAAAAAGCCAGATTCGGTTTGTAAGCGACGCAATAAGGCCGTGTGGCATCAATAATGGCCTTATTAAACGCTAGTAAATCCACGCCCGACGGGAGTTTCGCCGGATCCGAATCCAACCCCACACACAGGCAGGATTGACGTGATCGAATCAGGCCCTCAAGAGTCTTTTTATCCATGACGCAAATATGACCGCTACACCCTATTTTCGCGTCCCGAATTTTTACACAAGTCATGAAAATCCTTGTTTGCATCAGCAAAGCGCCGGATACCACTTCCAAAATTGCTTTTACCGATGGTGGAAGCAAATTCGATGAAAACGGCGTTCAATACATTGTTAACCCTTATGATGAATGGTACGCCCTGGTGCGCGCCCTCGAACTCAAAGAAACCGGTGGCGGCAACGTGACCATTCTTTCCGTTGGCGGTGCCGATTATGAGCCCATCATTCGTAAAGCATTAGCAATTGGCGCTGATGATGCCGTGCGCATCGATGCCGCTGAAAGCGATTCACTCTACGTGGCCAAGCAAATCGCGGCGTATGCCAAAGCGCAAAACTTCGACATCATCTTCTGCGGTAAAGAAACCATCAACTACAACGGCTCTATCGTTCCCGGCATGGTGGCCGAATTGCTCGACCTCCCGCTGGTGAGCCTTGCTGTGAAGTTGAACATCAATGGCAATGTGGCTACCGTCGAACGCGAAGTCGTTGGCGGAGAAGAAGTCGTGGAAGTCGCAACACCGTTCGTGGTCAGCGCTGCCAAAGGCATGGCCGAACAGCGCATCCCGAATATGCGCGGCATCATGGCGGCACGCACCAAACCGTTGAACGTTGTTCCGGCAGCGTCAGCTGAAGCTTCAACCGTAGTGAAAAACTACAGCTTACCTCCGGCCAAAAGCGGCTGCAAATACATCGATGC
>JBKCDO010000267.1:0-9609 GCA_046304755.1 Flavobacteriales bacterium | reverse complement strand
GCTATCAACTTAAATTTGAATTCAGTCAAAACTATGACATCAACTTTCCCCCAATAACATTTCTAAATGCTAACCACCCTGAACAAAACCCTCAGCACAACTTGCAGTCTATTCGGACATTATCTGCGTCTGATAACAACGGTCATCATCATTAGCACCTTTGTGGAAGTTTCAGCGCAAAACTGGAACATTGCCACAGGCGGTAATGCATTGCACAATGGGTTGTCGGCTGCTCATGGTCCGGTAGATGAAACAATGCTGTGGTCGGGCGGACTACCGTCGGCCATTGCGAAATCCGTGGTGAGCGACAGTATTTACCTGGCAACTGTTCGCATCCACAATCTTTCCAATGCGCTCGAGGGAAGTAAAATCGTAATGATGCACATGCTCACGGGAGATACGCTGTGGACGCGAAACTTACCCGTCGATTTTCCGTCGACCGACTGGACCAATAAGATTTCAGCACTGCACGACGGCGTGTTGTACGCGTCACGCAGTGGCAACAGCAATCAAGCGTACCTGTATGCCTTGGATGCCGCCACCGGATCCATACTGTGGCGCTCAGAAGATCTCATCGATGAAAGCTCAACTGAAGGAACCAACTTTCTTGCCGATGGCGACCTTATCGTAGGCAACTTACAATCTATTCTGCGTATCAATAAAGACGATGGCAGCACGGTATGGCAGAACTACCGCTTAGGCTATCAGGATGGTGCAGAGTTGGCTATACACAACGAGAAAATTTACGGCATTATAAACGACATGCAACAGCTCAAAGTGGCTGCGTTTGATGCTGCCGACGGGCAACTACTCTATTCGTCTGAGGCCATCGACAACGGTCTGATACAACAGCATGGTCTGTTTGTGGCTACCGACGGCACCATTTACCTGCCGCGGTCTCAGAACAATCCTATAACCGACTTTCTCTATTCCCTTACGGATACAGGTGAAAGCATTGAGCAAAACTGGAGCATTCCCCTGCATTACGTTCCGTTTTCCACCTCAGCCTGCGGCCCCGATGGATCCATTTACTCCTACAGCAGAAGCGGCCGAGTAATGCGCATCAATCCTGACCTTGGTACAGTGACAGACAGTTCTGAGGTTATTCTTTTTGGTGATGCAAACTATCCGCGAATGGTGATTGACAACTCCGGCCGTGTCAACGTTACCAATGGCGGATTTTCAGACGGCAACTTCTATTCATTCAACGCTGATTTGTCATTACGCTGGCAGACACCCGTGTCGGGCGTATTCATTGGCGGACCTATCATCGGGCTGTACGGTACACTGGTCATATGTGGAATCGCAAACGACATCCGAGCCTATGTCGGAGAAAGCAATGAAACATCGGTATCTCAAGCATGGAATACTCCAACATCTGCCATCCATCTATTTCCGAATCCGGCTCAAAACCGGATTGAACTCCGTGTAAAACCAACAGCGATTGGAACCCGGTATACCATTTTCGACTGCATCGGAAAATCCGTTTTGTCAGACATAGTAGTTTTGGAAGTAAGCCCTATCGATCTCTCGCGCTTACAACCAGGCATCTACTCGCTGATGTTAGAGAACGATTCGACTTGTGCAGTAAAATTCATTAAAGAATGATGGGTTTAAACCTCGGAATTTCATCGCCACACCATATTTTCCCGCGTTTTATAAATCCCTTCTCTCGTATGCGATTCTTTGCTTTAGGCGTATGGTTTAACCTGTTTTTCCTTGTGACGGTTAGTAGCCTCATGGCCCAAAATACACCTCCCCATTATTATCACATTCCCGCTACTAATGTTGGTACAAGCAATACGTACTTCCTTGCACCAACATCAGTATTCATTTTTACGCAGAGCGAATTAGCCGGTATGATTGAACCTTTGAATGGTCCATTGGAGATCTCTACCATTTGGTTGAGACATGGTGGCGAAACACCCGTTTCTTCCGTTATCCTGGATAATTTCACGATTCGCATGGGACATTCCTCCCTTGTTGACGCTGTTCCGAACTTCGAAGACAACTTCAACCTGGATACGCCACAAGTTGTGCTATCACAACCTTCCTACAATTACACACCGCTTGTTTCAAACTTAGACGACCCCGCTGACGGTTGGACTCCGATCAATCTGGATATACCCTTCACGTATAATTTCACGGACAACCTTTGCATTGAATTCTCATTCGATAATTACGCCGGGATTGTTGCGGGCAACTATGCATCGGTCGATTCATGGTCAGCCACAGGGTCACCTGTTGCGCAAACGTCCTTCACTGCAGGTGAAACCATCGCTGCGTTCGCAGGACCTCGCCCTATGCTGGGCCTGGGCAATGCCTGCGCGTCCACAAACACTTCGATAACAGTTTCTGCATGCGGCAGCTTTACCAACGAACTGGGGGCAACGTATACAACACCGGGACTCTACAGCTACACCTTGACTTCAACTTCAGGGTGTGACAGCATCATCTTCCTGGAGCTGGATATTGCTGCGCCCCCACTTGTAGAGATCACTTCCACGCCTTCACTATGCGGAAGTCAAACTGAATATGCTGCCATAGCGACAGGATCCGGACCGTTTACAGATAACATTCCATCGGTGGGAATATCCAATTCGACCGGAATATTCACCTTGGTATCCGGCTTCTATGAACTTATCGTATCCGACAACTCAGGCTGTTCGACAACGACCATCATCGACAACAGTAACTCGGTTAATTGCCCCGAAGATTTCAATCAAGACCTGGTCATTGGCGTTTCCGACCTACTTGAATTTAACGCTGCATATGGTTGCATAGGCAATTGCTGTCCATACGACCTCAACAATGACGGAGCTGTTTCAGTAGCCGATTTGCTTTCTTTCATTGCCGCTTTTGGAGGGCTTTGCGAATAATTGAATTTACCTTTGAATCGCGTTCTCGATTGGCAATAAAATATTGGAATGCTTACCCCCCTAAGATTTCCATTCGAGATACTAAACCCATTCGCAATTACATTTGTGACATGCATTTTGTAATTCTAACTGTTATTGAATGCTAAATTCCATAGCCATTATGTCTTACCTTCCAAGAGTATGCGGGATTCTCCTCCTCGTCGCATCCATCGCATCAGAACTGCAAGCACAGAACTACTTCATCACGCTCGCCAAAGACTCCGTTGCGTGTCGTTCGATCAACTATTTCGACACCAATGCGCAAGGGAAAATGATCAAGCTGGAGTATGTGAATTCCGAGAATCAGACCATTCTGCTGCTGAAGAATGACATACCGGAAATTCAAACGCTGGTTCAGGACGGGGCCATGTATTTGAGGATGCCCTTAAAAATCAATAAGCCTGACGGCTATTACCGCTATGGCAGACGCATGGTGCACGGCAAGATTACGGTCGATGTATTTGACGATGTTCAAACCAGCTACCGCCTGAAAGAAAATTTCGACGGTTCGTTCAGCAATGAAGGGGTTATGAAGGAAACACGAGAGGGTATTTACATACGTCACGTGCGCTTGCCCGATGGTTCGGTGTATGAAGTCTCCGGGTTGAAAGGAATCAAAGCCGTCAAAACCATTCGCGAATACATGTTCGAATGCGATCCTTACGAAAAGGAGTATTTCGCCAACCCGAAATACCAGACTTGCACGTTTGAAGAGGCGGTGATTGATTACAATCGCATGTGTCCGTAATTGCAGCTGAGCTATGTGGGAATTCCTCCTACAAATAATTGATTCCTTAACCCTAGCAAGGCCTTTTGAATGTGAAGCCAGCTTGAAAAACGAAACCACTCATTATCTCGAAATTCTTTACATTTGAGGCATGAACTATCAAGAATTCATAGAAATAAATTCCGACAAGCGATTTGGTAAGCCTTGCATTAAAGGAACTCGCATTACTGTCTACGATGTGCTCAATTGGCTGTCCAATGGAATGAGTAAAGAAGACATAATTAACGACTTCCAAGAGCTTACCGAAGAGATGATTCATGCGTGTTTAGCCTATGCTGCAGATAAAGAGCATAAATTACGTATTGCATCGTGAAACTGTTGTTTGATCAAAACATATCATTCAAAATTGTACGAGTGATTGGTGAAACATTTCCAGAGTCGAAGCAGGTTAATCACGTCGGATTATCAAATGCTACAGATTATCAAATATTCGAATTTGCTCGCACCAACCACTACACCATCGTCACCTTTGATGCGGATTTCATTGACCTCAGTTTAGTTAAAGGCATGCCTCCTAAGATAATTTGGTTTAGAACTGGTAATCTAACAACGAATTCTATATCTGCTCGTTTATTGAATAAGCAAGAGCTCATCAAGAACTTTTTTGAAACGGATGCTGACGCCATTCTTGAATTAATTTGATCACGGCTCAACAATAATAGCAGCATGGAGCTTGCGAGTTTGTGCATGAAGAAGTAGGATTCTTTATTTTTTTTACCGCAAAAGAACCTCGAAGAGAAAAAATCAAAAACATCTTTGCGACAATTTCCGCCCTTGTGGTTAACTAGCTGAGCGATGCAAAAACCGAGAAGTTTCTGAACGTCTCACGTTGCATAACTTCTCCCCTTCTAAGCAGTCTTTAACGACATCCCACCTTGCATTCTGCCTACCGTCGCTCAAACTCTCCTCCATGAAAGAAGCAGCTGAAACGAACGATCCCGTTTCACCCGATGAAGCCAAGAAGAAGATGAAAGCCATCAAACCTGCGGTGTTATTGCCCGATGTAAACTCAAACTTAGACTCGATGGTGGCCAAGTTCCACCCGATGGTCGACGACAGCATTCCTTACCGGAACTTGACAAACAGCGACACTAAAAAGAAGAGCCTACACCGGCTGATACGCAAGCTGGATGTGAGCAACAGCAAACGCTACCAGCGTACGCCGGAAGATACGTATTGTAACGTGTACTCGTTCGACTACTGCTTTCATGCGAAGGTGTAACTGCCAACGGTGTGGTGGACCGATGAGGCCATCGAGAAACTGGAACGCGGTGAGGATGTAACTCCGGTATTCAACGATACCGTAGTGCCCTGTTACTCCAATGCCATCCACGATTGGTTTTTGAAATGGGGAGAATGCTACGGTTGGAAGCGCATGACCAGCCTCACCGAGATTCAAAACAAGGTGAGCGCTGATGGCGGAGTGGGAATCATCTGCGCACAGCGCAAAACGGTTGGCCTCTCCGGACACATTGTGCCCATCGTACCCGAAACCGACAAAAAGAAAGCCTTCCGCGAAAATGATGAGGTGCTCTATCCACTGCAATCGCAAGCCGGAAAGTTGAACTATAACTATTTCGCGCGCAAGCGCCGCGCATGGTGGGAACATGACCGTTATTCTTCCTACGTATTGTATTATCACGAATAAGCATTCCACCGGAACATTCAATCTACAAACAACAGCCTCACAGGCTAAATCAATCAAAAAGCCATCGAAAACATGAAACATAACCCAATCATCAAAACATACTGGGGCATTGGGTTAGAAAACGAAACGTACCTCCAATTCGAAGAATCGCTCGTCGTTACCGGTCTGTTTATACGCGAAAAAATGGGACGCGAGCGTTATAGCATCGACTACCTCAAATGCTATAAAAAGGGAAGCCTGGAAGCTGCGCTGGCTGCGGCTTTCGACAATACCAAAAACTATCGCGTCAGCCGAATGATGAACAGTCATTCGCTGGAAAAGCTGGATATCAAATTCCAGCATAAAACCATTCAATCGGCTCCTCCATTACTCGATAATCCGCAGTATTCAGGCACGTCCATTTTGGAGCTGTTTCTCCAATCGCAACCATACGCGATTCAAAGCATGCTCACACAGAAAGACAAACCCCTGGGCTGCATCATCTTCGACGGTGACTCCATTGAGTTTGTGACGAAGTACTTTGAAAACCGTACGGTGCAGGAAGCCTGCAACGAGCTGAAGGCTTCCAAGCGCATCTTTCTGGAGAAACTCAACGAGTCGAAGATTCTTAAAGGCGAGTTGACCTACCCCGAATATAATATTGGCATCAACATGTTCATGTCGAACCAGAAGAATCTGGTTCTATTCAACAACGGCACGTTCCACTTTCACATCACGCTGCCTACGCCAACTGAAGACAGCAAAATCATAGACTACGCCGCATTCGACACAGCGCATTCCAACGCCATTTACATGCTGCAATGGTTCGAACCGTTCTTCATTGCTACGCTTGGAAGTCCTGATATTCTTTCGGTGATTAGCACGAAGAACAATCTCGAGGAGCAATTTGCCGGCGGCTCTATGCGCAATGCGATGTCGCGCTACACGGGTGTGGGCACCTACCACAAGTCGATGGCGAAAGGCAAGATCCTTACCTACCCCGTCGACGATTTCCGCAAGCTGCTCAAGTTTAAAAAGGCCGATAAGATTTGGTGGCGCGACCAGGTGGAAGCCGAGTTGAGCTACGATTTGCTTTCTGACTTGGGTCTCGACTTCAACCGCGAGAAACTCTACCAGAGCGGCTTTGAATTCCGCAGTTTCGATGAATTCCCTGCGAGTTATTTACCCGAAGTGCTGCACGCCATTGTGCTCATCTGCGAGCATTCAAGTCGTGTTGCAGACGTGGCTTGGGCATCCGATAGTAAGATTTGGAACAACCTGGTGTTCAGAGCCCTCAAGCACGGTTTCCAAACAACGATAGAAGCAGATGAAAAAAGAGAGTTGCTGGAAGTCCTCCAATTGACCGATGTGCCGGCATCGCACTTCGATGCTGTTGACAGTCTCGATGCTTTCTTCTTTGCCGTGCTCGAAGTATTGCACACTCGTTACAAGAACGATAATCAGTACCTCGATGCGCTTATGGGTGAAACTACAGCAGCAGCGCCTCGCTGGGAAAACTTCAACGAGCACCAGACAGAGCAGCATCTCATACAGTTGGGCGAAGTTGAATAGCTCCCGTAATTCAGCTTAGAACAAGCTGATAGAATTTAAACATCCTTATCACAGCAAATGAGTCAAGTAATTTTAGTTGCCGGAGCAACCGGTAATCTAGGCATGCGCATCGTCAAAGCCTTGCGCACCCAACATGCTGAAGTGCGCGTAGTCGTTCGCGCCGGCAGCAAACCGGAGAATCTGAAATCACTTGAATCGCTAGGGGCAAAGATTTGCATTGTGCAAAACTGGACGGACGACGAGTTGAAACCCTATTGTCAGGGAGTTTCATGCGTGGTATCTGCCCTAGCCGGATTGCGTGACGTCATTATCGATGCGCAAAAAGTGCTTCTGGACGCAGCGATTGCAGCGGGAGTTCCGCGATTCATTCCTTCCGACTATTCCCTGGACTTCACGAAATTCTCGCACGGCGAAAACCGCAATCTGGATTTGCGTCGGGAGTTTCATACTTACCTGGATAGCACTTCGATTGCAGCGACATCGATATTCAATGGAGCCTTCATGGAGTTGCTGACCAACGAAATGCCCATGCTGTTTTTCAAACAACGTATCGTGCTTCATTGGGGCAGCGCCGATTATAAGTGGGGCTTTACCACCATGGATAACACGGCAGAATTCACAGCACGCGTGGCCCTCGAAGCGAATTCACCGCGGTATTTGCGTGTTGCCGGAGATCTCATCTCGCCGCGAGAAGTTCGAGAGCTAGTAAGCGACATCACCTCTCAGCGGTTTCGTCTTTTCAGACCCGGCGGCAGTACACTCCTGGGTTTGCTCATCAAGCTCACCAAGAAAATGGCACCCGCGGAAAATGAGCTCTACCCCGCGTGGCAAGGCATGCAATACATGCACAACATGATCGACGAGCGCTCGAACATGGAAACCTTGGATAACAATCGCTTTTCGGATATCCGGTGGACGGGTGTGAAGGAGTTGCTTGCAGCGCATGTCGCACAAACGCAATCAAAGTAGCAGAGTTCACCATTTCACCACTTCACCCCTTCACACCTTCACCCCTTCACCCCTATAATATTCCCATAATTCATTCCCCTCAGGAATAAGACTCTCACAGACTGCGACAGAAGTTTGTCGCATGAAAGGACTCAACAAAGTATCGCTCATTGGGCACCTTGGACAGGATCCTGATGTAAGAGCGGTGGGAGAAGGTATGCGCGTATCGCATGTATCGCTGGCCACCACCGAAATGTATCGCGACAAAGCAGGCGCGTTGAAGACGCAAACCGATTGGCACGCGCTGGTCTTGTGGGGCAAATTGTCAGAAGTAGCTGAGAAGCACTTGCACAAGGGTAGCCTGGTGTATGTAGAGGGCAAACTCAAAACGCGCCATTACGACGACAACGCGGGCGGGCGTAGGTATGTTTCGGAGGTCATAGTAGAACAATTGCTGATGTTGAAATAATGGCCAACGAGCAAGCCCCGGTATGGTCGGCGAGTCTTGTAAAGGTTCGCAGGGAAAAGTGGATTGCTGTTCGCATTCCACCCGAAGCACGATTAATCGCTCGCATCAAACAGTTCAGTGGAGCCAAGTGGGATGCAGGGCTGCGCTCCTGGCTTTTGCCCGACACACCCGACCATCGGCGAGCGTTTAAGCTAACGGCAGAGGTTCAGCTCAGCAGTCAGCACTTGCAACATATCGAGACATTCACCTCCTGGTTGAGATCGAAGCGGTATAGCAACAATACGGTGAAGGTGTATACCGATTGCATGCGTGTTTTTCTGCGGTTCTTCAACGACCGCGACGCGCAGGAGTTGACGGATGGTGATGTAATACGATTCAACAACGAGTATATACTGGCGAACAAGTTATCGGCGTCGTATCAGAATCAGGCGGTCAATGCCATCAAGTTATTTTACAGTGCCATGGAGCACAAGCGCCTGGATGTGCAGTTGGTGCATCGGCCGAAAACGGAGAAGCACTTACCCAATGTGTTGAGCAAGGAAGAAGTGCAACAGTTGCTGAAAGCCTTAAGCAACCGGAAGCATGTGGCGATGCTGGCCCTTATTTACGCGTGCGGGTTGCGCCGAGGCGAGGTGTTGAAGCTCTTACCCACGGATGTGGATGCCAAGCGCAAAGTATTGATCATACGCCAAGCGAAAGGCCGCAAGGACCGCATAGCCCCTTTGCCCGACATGATCATTGACATGCTACGCGCATACTACAAAGATAGTCGACCCGTGAAGTGGTTGTTTGAAGGTCAGCATCCCGGGGAGCCCTATTCAGAGCGTAGCATTGAGTTGGTCTTCAAGAAGGCGTTGAGGCAATCGGGCGTGAAGCGACCGGCCACGTTGCATTGGCTGCGCCATAGTTACGCCACGCACCTCTTGGAAGGCGGCACCGACTTACGGTATATCCAGGAGTTGTTGGGGCACAAGAGTTCGAAGACGACGGAGATATACACGCATGTGAGCACGCGCAATTTGCAGTCGATCCGCAGCCCCATAGAGGGTTTCGACCTCTGAAAATAACCCGCAACTCCTCCCCTTGCCTATCTCGCCTTACCTTGTATATTCGTATCCATAAGCGAAACAAAAACGGATTTTGTGGCGCGTATAAATGAGTTAGCGGTCAGTTTAGTACGACACCCCTTAGAGATATGAAATTATGACAAACGACTATTTATACAGTGTAAAAAAACAATTTGAGTACTACAAAATGCTTGGCGACAAAACGTTTTCGCAATTACAGG
>JBKCDO010000266.1:0-48346 GCA_046304755.1 Flavobacteriales bacterium | reverse complement strand
TGAAGGTGGCGCCTTGGGCGTGTTCGCGGCGTATTCGAGGACGGAGGCGAGTGTGGTAAATCAGTGAAATGGTGAAATGGTGAAATGGTGAAGTGGTGAAGTGGTGAAGTGAGTGCGTTTACTCTTTCACCCTTTCACCCTTTCACTCTTTCACCATTTCACCATTCATCCCTATCTTCGCGTCCCCAAAAAACGAGCGCTATGATGATTACCATTACGCTTCCCGATGGTTCGACACGGGAGGTTGCCAAAGGAACAACAGCCTTACAGGTGGCACAGTCCATCAGCGAAGGCCTTGCCCGCAACGTATTGAGTGCAGAAGTGAACGGTGCGGTCATCGATGCCACACGTCCCATTGAATCAGACGCTACCCTTAAACTCCATACGTGGAACGATGAGGCGGGCAAAAGCACCTTGTGGCACTCGTCGGCGCACTTAATGGCTGAGGCGCTCGAGGCGCACTATCCGGGTATCAAGTTGGCCATCGGTCCGCCCATCGAAAATGGCTTTTACTACGACGTTGATTTCGGCGACGTGGAGTTTTCTCAAGCTGATTTTGCCAAGGTCGAAAAGACCATGCTCGAACTGGCGCGTCAGAAGAATGAATACATCCGCAAGGAAGTATCCAAGTCCGATGCAGTAGCCTTCTTCCGCGAGAAGGGCGATCAATACAAACTGGAACTCATCGACGGACTCGAGGACGGTCAGATTACCTTCTACACACAAGGGAATTTCACGGATTTGTGCCGTGGGCCGCATATCCCGAACACCGGCTTCATCAAAGCGGCTAAGCTGCTCAACGTGGCCGGTGCCTACTGGCGCGGGGACGAGAAGAACAAGATGCTCACCCGCGTCTATGCCATCACCTTCCCGAAGCAATCGGAACTGGATGATTACCTCAAACTTCTCGAAGAAGCACGAAAGCGCGATCACCGCAAGCTCGGAAAAGAACTCGGCTTGTTTGCCTTCTCGCAAAAGGTGGGCAGCGGTTTGCCGCTGTGGTTGCCGAAAGGAACCGACCTGCGTATGCGCCTCACCGCCTTCCTTACCGAAGCGCAGAAGAAGATGGGTTATGTGCAGGTAATCACTCCGCACATTGGATCGAAAGAACTGTATGAAACCAGTGGACACTGGGAGAAATACGGCAAGGATAGCTTCCAGCCTATCAGCACCCCTCAAGAAGGCGAGTTGTACATGCTCAAGCCGATGAACTGTCCGCATCACTGCGAAATTTTCAAGACTGAACCGCGCTCTTACCGCGACCTGCCGTTGCGACTGGCCGAATTCGGAACTGTATACCGTTTCGAACAAACAGGCGAGTTGCACGGTCTCACCCGCGTTCGCGGATTCACCCAGGATGACGCGCATATTTTCTGCACGGTTGACCAAGTGAAGGAGGAAGTAGGAAAGGTCATTGACCTGGTGCTTTACATCTTCAAAACCCTCGATTTCCCGGACTTCCTCGCGCAGGTTTCATTGCGTGACCCGAACAATCCGTCGAAGTACATCGGTTCTGACGCCAACTGGGAAGCTGCCGAGCGCGGCATCCAGGAAGTGGCGCAGGAAAAGGGATTGAAGACCGTGGTGGAATATGGCGAGGCGGCTTTCTATGGCCCGAAGCTCGACTTTATGGTGCGCGATGCTATCGGTCGCCGCTGGCAGCTGGGCACGGTGCAGGTCGATTACAATTTGCCGGAGCGTTTTGAACTGGAATATACAGGGGCTGACAACCAAAAGCACAGGCCGGTAATGATTCACCGCGCGCCGTTCGGATCGATGGAGCGCTTTGTGGCCATCCTCATTGAACACTGCGCCGGACAGTTCCCGCTGTGGCTCACGCCGGAGCAGGTAAAAATCCTTCCCGTATCAGAAAAATACAATGATTACGCGCAAAGTGTAGCAAAATCGTTAATTTCTTACGATATTCGCGCCCTCGTTGACGAAAGGAACGAAAAAGTAGGGAAGAAAATCCGCGACGCGGAGATGGAAAAAGTGCCCTATATGTTGGTTGTTGGAGAGGAAGAGCAAGGTGCAGGAACCGTATCCGCCCGCAAAAAGGGAGAAGGGGATATCGGTGTTTTGACTATTGCCGATTTCGCCAACAAAGTGAATGAAGGAATAAAAGCCATGCTGTCAGCGCAGTAAGGCTATTGATAGAAGTAAAACGTAAAACAGGAGGAGCCATTAACGCACCGCAAAACAGGGCAATGAGAGGTCGCAGATCACTCGAACCCGAACATAAGCTTAACGAGAAAATCACTGCCGCTGAAGTGCGCTTGGTGGGTGATAACATTGAACAGGGCGTGTATTCACGTGCTGAAGCAATTCGTATGGCACAGGATCTAGAACTCGATTTGATCGAGATTTCCGGAAATGCGGTGCCGCCTGTTTGCAGAATCTACGATTACAGAAAATTTCTGTATGACCAGAAGAAGAAGATGAAGGAGATTAAGGCCAAGCAAACGAATGTGACTACCAAGGAAATTCGTTTCGGCCCTAACACCGACGATCACGACTTCGATTTCAAACTCAAGCACGCCAAGGCGTTCTTGCAGGAGGGAGCCAAAGTGAGGGCCTATGTGCATTTCAAAGGCCGCTCGATTGTGTACAAGGATCGTGGTGAAATTTTATTGACGCGTTTCATTCAGGAACTCATGGAATACGGTCTTCCTGAACAAATGCCCAAACTCGACGGAAAGCGGATGTTCATCATCATCAATCCGAAGAAAAAATAACAACGGAAGTAATTTTTAATAATCAATACAATGCCTAAATCAAAAACCAAGTCCGGCGCGAAGAAGCGATTCAAGCTCACCGGCACAGGAAAGATTAAGCACAAAAAGGCGTTCAAGAGACACATCCTCACCAAGAAGGAAACTGCGCGTAAGCGTGCCCTTGGTAATGATGCTATCGTGCACCCAGCTGATGCGAAATCAATCAGGAGACAATTGCTCGTCCCAACCGCTTAATCCCGGTAAAACAGAGCAGGTAAGTTTAACCCGACACTTGGTCTTAAGAGCAGCCTAACGTCTGCCGCCAACGTCAAAAAAACAGTAACAACATGCCACGCAGTAAAAATGCAGTCGCCTCCAGAGCCAGGAGAAAGAAAATCTTAAAATTGGCTAAAGGCTATTTCGGTTCACGTAAGAACGTTTGGACCGTTGCCAAAAACTCAGTAGAAAAAGCATTGACCTACGCTTACGTTGGTCGTAAGCACAAGAAGCGCAACTTCCGCTCATTGTGGATTGCTCGTATCAACGCAGGTGTGCGTCCTCACGGGATGTCATACTCTGAGTTTATGGGTAAGATTCACAAGCACGGTGTTGAACTCAACCGTAAGGTATTGGCTGATTTGGCCATGAACCACCCGGAAGCGTTCAAGGCTGTGGTGGACAAAGTGAAATAAAATTCCTCACAGGAAAGAAAGAGCTCCCTCATCGGAGCTCTTTTTTTTGGCATAATGCGTGCCTCGGGAACCGCAGTCATGCGCAGTTGCGCAGCCTAGCATCGATTACATTTGTATACTTAATTGCCGAATCATGATGATACGATTGAAGAATGTGTGGAGTTTACTGGTGTGCACTTTTCTCAGCACACAGATGATTGCACAAACCGCAGAGAATCTCACACAGGACCGCTTCCCGGAAAAATCGGTGTGGATGAATGTCGACTACAAACTATCCCTGGAGAATCTTTCAAAGAAAGTCAGCCTCGTCGTTGTGAGCGATGAACGCTGTGTAGAATGCGCCTACTACCTGCGACAACTCGAGGCGGTTTGTCAGAAAACACCGGCCCTTCAACTCGTAGAAGTGATGGCTGCTGATAGCGCCAATAGCTTGTCTCGCCGTCACCTGCTCAACTATATTCAACGCAACAATTTTCAGCATCCTATTGCAGTATTTCCGGATTTGAATGGCTTCCAGGATTTACGGATCACCTCAGCGCCTTATTTCATCCTGTATGAAAAGGGTGTTCGCACCATTACTCAAGGGGGGCACGATGGTTTTGTTGCGTTGACTCAGCGCATTGATCAACTCAAAGAAGATGGTGAAGTGTTTAAGTCTTGTATGGTTCATCAATATCGTTCATATGTCGAACCTACTGCTTATGCTAACCCCGTTATCGAAACACCGAATTACATAGCCTTTGAAGATGGTGGTGAGTTGATTTATGTGAATGATGCTGCCCACAATCGTATTGTCGCATTCAACCCGGATGGTAGTGTGGCTCATTTGATTGGCTCCACTATTCCGGGCTATTCAGATGAAAGCTATTTTATATCGCTGTTCAATCGCCCCTCCGGAATGGTCCACGCAGAAGGTAAGCTCTTCATCGCTGACACCTACAATCACCGTATTCGTGTTGTGGATTTTACTACGGAACAAGTCTCGTCGTTGGTGGGTAGCGGGTTTATCACCTGGAAAAAAGTAAAAGGGATTGACGCCCGTTATGAGCCGCTGGGTCTTCCCATCGATCTCGCCGTGATGGGGAATCACTTGTATGTGATCAGTGCTTCAACGAATCAGTTGTATGAAGTGGATATGAAAGATGGCGCCACGCGGTTGTTCTGTGATTTGCCGGAATCTCAAATGGGTATGCTGCGCAATTGTCCCATCAATATCAACGGCGGTGCGGCGCATCTCTATGTAACTATGGCAGACGGCAGAATTTTCAAAGTGGATCGTAAAGGGAAAATCAACGAGATCAAAAAACCCAAAGAATTCCGATTCACGTCCGTTTGCGAATGGAAGGATGGCATCGCCGGTGTTACCCGCGATGGCAAGGTATGCTATCAAGCGGAGGATAAGGAATGGATGGTTGTGGGAGAACAGGTGTCGGAGGGTGTAAAATCGAATCAGGTAAAATTGGCTGCACCGACAGACCTCATGGTTAAGGATGGTGATTTGTACTTGCTCGATAGCGACAACCATTTGATTCGCATGTTGGGTTCTCCAAGTGATAAGTTGATGAAGAACTTTTGGTTCAAACCTTCTCAAGAATTGGTTGGTTTTGATCCGGCTCATACAGGAGCAGACCTAGTGCAAATGGACAGCGTGTATGTGGGTGGAAGTGCACCGATCAAATTACACGTGCTATTGGATTTGGAGGGCTATAAGATTGTTCCTGCCGGTCAAAATGAACTCATTCCGGGCGATGGTTCAGGGCAACTGAAGTTGGATACGGAGCAGCCGCGAAAGGAAGAGTTTACCATTACCATTGATCCTAAATACGCGAATCCGGATATTTATCTGGAAGTCTACCTCACACTAGAACATCCGGAAAACAAAGGGCTCTTTTTGATTAAACGGGCTTACCTCGACTTTCCCGTGGTGCCTTCGGAAAGTCCGGATAATCTGCAAGAGCAGATTTATAAACCCATGCTATTGCCGAACTAATTATTTTCCGTCGACGATACGCCCAAGGGCAATTGCTGCATCGGTGTAGTCCGGTTTTAAAGCCAACGCCTGGCGGTAATCCGACTCCGCTTCTTTACGCTTGTTGAGGCTTTCGTTGCACAGCCCGCGGTTGTAGTAGGCTTGATAGTATTCAGGGAAAATAGTTACGGCGTTGCTGAAATATTTCGCTGCGCTATCGTATTGCTGCAGGTACTCCAGAAACACATAGCCTTTGTTGAAGTGCGCAGCGACAAACTTTGGATCGATATGTAAGATACTGTCGTAGCAAGCGAAGGCTTCGGTGTAACGATCTTTCTTTTTGAATCCCGTTTCTTGCAAGAACATCGCTTTGTTGTACCAGGCCTCCACGCTGCGTGGACGAATGCCGATAGCCGATGAGTAGTATTCTTTCGCGAGGTCGTTCTTTTTGGCGGCGTACAACAGTCCGACTTCCACATAAGCGTCGTAGTAATCGGGGTCAACCTCGATGGCGGTTTTGTAAGAAGACGACGCGAGATTCGTATCCCCCATGGTTTTGTACAAACGACCGCGGAGGTAATAGGCTTCCGGCTCGTATTCGTTTACGCGAATAGCCGTGTTGAGTTGACCACGTGCGATTTCATAATTGCCCAGTACGATATCGATGCCGGTCTTTTTGAGCAGACCTTTCACATATAGCGAATCGCGACGCACGCAGGTGGAATAATCGTCGTATGCCTCTTTGACTTTTTGTTGTTTGAAATACAGGTCACCTCTGAGTTCATAGATAGTGGCTTGGGTGGAGTCAATGCCGATGGCTCGCAGGATGTCTTCGAAGGCTTTGGGATAAAGCTCGCGATCCCCCCAATAGCTTGCTCGGTCGAGATAGGCGCTGAAATCATTGGGGTTATCCATGATGCGCTGGTTCAGCGCGCGCAGCACAGAGTCGAGTTGCGCTACCGAGTCGCGTTCTGATTCGGAGAGGGTGGTGTCGCCTGTTGTCTTGAGGGTGCTGCCATCGCAGGAATGCAAGGCGAGTAGCGACCACAGGGAGAATAGAAAAGTAAGCGTGCGCATGAAATTGAAACGATTGTACATGAAAAAAGCCCCCGATTGCTCGGGGGCCAAATTTCGAACTTTTACGCCATTTCCCCAAATGAAGTTGGTTTGGCTGATGATTCGCTCATTCAGGGAGATGCCTTAGGCGGTTACCAGGCTCTTGGCTGATATCGCCTCTTTCACGCGTGCTTCAATTTCTTCCATCAAATCAGGGTTGTCATCGAGCAGCTGCTTCACGGCGTCGCGACCTTGACCCAATTTGGTCTCGTTGTAGCTAAACCATGAACCGCTCTTTTTGATCACGCCCATGTCAACGCCCATGTCAATGAGTTCGCCGATGCGGCTGATGCCATGTCCGTAGATGATATCAAACTCAGCGGTACGGAAAGGAGGTGCCACTTTGTTTTTGACGATCTTCACCTTGGTGCGGTTACCGATGGCGTTTTCACCGTCTTTGATTTGCTGCGAGCGACGGATGTCGATGCGCACCGAAGCGTAGAACTTCAGGGCATTACCGCCGGTGGTGGTTTCGGGGTTACCGAACATCACACCGATTTTCTCACGCAATTGGTTGATGAAAATGCAGCAACAGCCTGTCTTGCTAATGGTAGCGGTGAGCTTACGCAATGCCTTTGACATCAAGCGTGCCTGCACACCAACGTTGCTATCACCCATTTCCCCTTCGATCTCTGCGCGCGGCGTAAGTGCAGCTACAGAGTCGATGACGATGAGGTCGATTGCCCCTGAACGAATCAGGTTATCGGCGATTTCCAATCCTTGTTCACCGTGGTCGGGTTGAGAGATCAACAGGTTTTCTGTGTCAACGCCCAACGCTTCCGCGTAGAATTTATCGAAGGCGTGTTCTGCATCAATGATGGCGCAGATACCGCCGGCCTTCTGACATTCTGCAATCGCATGAATGGCCAGGGTGGTTTTACCCGAAGATTCCGGACCGTAGATTTCTACGATACGGCCTTTGGGATACCCGCCTATGCCCAAGGCCAGGTCGACTCCGATAGAGCCGCTAGGGATTACTTCAATTTGCTCGGTGGCCTCATCGCCGAGTTTCATAACGGCACCTTTGCCATACGTTTTTTCCAGCTTGTCCATTGCCAGCTGCAAGGCCTTCATTTTGTCTTTGTTTACATCAGCCATTGTGTTGTTGTTTTAAAAAGTTAGCGATACTTGAATTGTGTCGCAAGGTATGTGGCTCAAATTGTAAACTATTTACAATGAGGAATAATTTATGAGCATGAAATTAAACGTTTGTGAGAGCGGACGGGAGGTGCGGGGGGAATAAGATTCCAATAACAAAGGGGTGAAGGGTGAGGGGTGAAGGGTAAGGTAACCTCATCCCTCACCCTTCACCACTCACCCCTTTTTCGGGCGGTACAAATCCCGGATAATAAAAAACACCACCAGGTAGAGCCCCGTCAGCACGGAGGCATACATCAGACTGCGTTCCTTGCCGGCATAGCGCATGTTGCCCACGCCGTTTTGAAGAAAGTCGGTGTACATGCGGTGAGAGATATACCAGCTCAGCACAAAAAGACAGGGTGCTATGCAGAGGTAGATGATGCTTGCTTTGCGTGACATACGGTTGTTTAATTGCGGCTTCCAAAAATAGAGCTTCCCACGCGGATCATCGTGCTGCCTTCTTGCACGGCGATTTTCCAATCACTGCTCATACCCATGGATAGTTCAGTAAATGACGCGATTGGATGGAATGCACCCGCTTTCAGCTTGTCGAAGAGCGTTTTGAGTGATTTGAATTCGGTGCGGATTTGTGATTCGTCGTCCGTGAATGAGGCCATGCCCATGAGTCCTGTTATCGCTACACCGGGGTATTCCAAAGGTTGAAAGGATTCCGCGGCAGTAAGGAGCTCATCGGGACTGAACCCAAACTTGGTTTCTTCACTGGCAATGTGCACCTGAAGCAAACAGCGAATCGTACGGTGTTGTTTAATCGCCTGTTTGCTGATTTCATTCAATAGTTTGAAGCTGTCGACACCATGGATGCAATGCACAAACGGTGCGATATATTTGACTTTGTTGCTCTGCAGATGACCGATGAAATGCCAGTCAATATCAGAGGGAAGTTGCGGTTGTTTCTCGGTGAGCTCTTGCACATAGTTTTCGCCGAAGGCGCGCTGACCGGCGCTGTAGGCTTCTTCCAGTAGAGCAACGGGTTTTGTTTTCGAAACGGCGATGAGTAATACGCCCGAGGGGATTTCTTGATTGAGCGCTGCTAAATTTTCGGTGATTGATGCCATGTCAGAACTCATAAACAACCAAGCCGCTGCGAAGTTTAGGCTCTACCCACGTGCTTTTTGGTGGCATCGTTTGTCCGGCATCTGCTATGCGCTTGATGTCTTCCACGGTCGGAGCAAACAGCGTAAAGGCCGCGCCTGTTCCCTGTTTATCCACGGTTTGACATAGGGCGTCCAGTCCTTTTGGACCTTCCATGAAACTGATACGTTTGTCTTTGCGCAAATCGGAAATTCCGAAGATGGGCTCCAGTACCAGGTCGGTGAGCAATTGCACATCGAGAACGGGTGATGCTTGTCTGAGCGTGAGCTTATACCACTTGCTTTCAAGGTAAAGCCCCATTTCACCTTTGTGATGCGGATGAACGGGCGAAGGAGAAAGCGTTACTTCGAAAGAAATGGCGAGCCGCTCAATCACCTCATCGGCGCTCAATCCGTTGAGGTCTTTGACAATGCGGTTGAACTCGTAGATGCGCACATTTTCTTCCGAAAGGATGTAGGCCAGGCAATAGCGCATCGGGTCGCTTTCATTCGCAATCGATGCCTTGTGCTTTTCAAACAGCAAAGCACTGCTGCTGCTGCGGTGATGACCATCGGCGATGTAAAAGGCATCTTGTTGCGCGTAGGCATCGGATATTGCTCCAATCGAAGCAGCATCATCCAAGACCCAAAATTGATGATGCACTTTATTGGTGGTGGTAAAGTCGTATTCCGGACGCTCGAGTGTTTTCTCGGCGATGATATCGTCGATGGTTTTGCTGTCGCGCGCCATGAGCAGAACGGGCTCTGCATTGATCTTGGTGATGTCGAGATACTGCACAAAAGTCTCTTCGCGCTTGGCAATAGTCTTCTCGTGGACCTTGATTTTTCCGTTTAGATAATCATCAACTGATACCGCGCCGATGATTCCCGTGAAGGCATGACCGGCTTTGATTTGGCGATAGATGTAGAGACTCGCCTTCGCATCGCGCTTCAAAATACCCTCTGCCAGAAACTCATCGTACTTGCCACGCACCTGCTTGAATCGTTCTCCCAAATCGACCGTCTTGTGCAGATTGGTCGCCGTCATATCCGGGTGTATGATGTGCAGAAAGCTGAATGGGTTCTCCGTCAGCTTCGACCTCAGTTGCAGTGCCGTGTAACTCACATACGACCGCGACGCCACCAAATGCACTTTGTCGCGAGTGGGTCGAACGGCGGGGAAGGGGCGGAGGGAGGGCATGGGAAGGACGAGGGGCGAGGTACGAAGGACGAGTGACTCAGTCACTATTCACTATTCACTATTCACTAGTATTTCGGTCAAAGATAGGGGGGAAGTGTATGTAGCGCAAGGGTGCTGAATGGTTGGAGCTTTTTACAATCTCTGCGCTATGTCGGTTAGGTGTTAGTGTTTTTTCATCAATTCTCGAAAGCGATGCTGAAGTATTTTTTTATCGGGAAGCTGCATTGTATACGCTGCAATCATTGTCGGCGATAGGTTTCTGCTTAAAGCATATTCAACTACTTCGTGGTCTTTGTCACGGCACAATAGAACACCTAAACTAGGGTTTTCTGCTTCCTTCTTTACATCTCGGTCTAGAGCCTCGAGATAAAAATTCAATTGACCTAAATGTTCGGGTTTGAACTTGTCAGCCTTGAGCTCAATAGCAATTAGGCATTGAAGCCCGCGGTGGTAAAAAAGCAGATCTATGAAGAAATCGCTATTGCCAACTTGAATTTTGTATTGCTCGGCAATAAACAAGTAGTCTTTGCCAAGTTCTAAAATAAAGTTTTTCATTTGACTTACTAGTCCTCGCTGCAAGTCTCCTTCGTTGTGTGGTTCTGGTAGATTCAGAAATTCAAACACATAACTGTCTTTGAAAGTATTGGAAAGGTCTTTTGTACTTTCTCTCACCACTGGTGAGAGTTTTACATTTCCGGCTATTGTGCGCTCAAATAGGCTCACTGATATTTGGCGATCTAGCTCTCTCTTGCTATACCTTTCCTGAATGGTATGTTTTAAGTAGAATTCCTTTTCTTCCATGGTTTTGCACCTTGACAAAATCAATAGATTATTGGTCCAACTAATTTCTCTCACCAGCGTTGAGACTTTTGGATGTTCCTTGTAGGCCTCATAGAACTGCTTCATTCGCCATAGATTTTTATCCGAAAACCCTTTCAGTTCGGGCTCATTCATATGAATGGCTTGGGCCAATTGACTTACAACTGCACTGCCCCATAGCGAAGAGGAGATTTTAAGACTTATATGCTCACCGATTGTCCAATAGAGATTAATAAGCTCAGCATTTACAGCGGCAAGCGCATTTTTTCTCGATTGTTTGATGAGCTGAATTATTTCAACGAAGCGATTGTCCATGAGATCTGTGATTTTATGGAGCAAATTTTCTTCGTGCTTTCTTTAGAGCTTATTCCATAAAGGAATTTTTTATTAGAATATTATATCGTTCAAAGGATATAGCACACAAGGAGTCTGTCACAGAAATCTCTGCTACCTCTGCGCCATGGCGGTTTAGAAAAAATCACAGTGAGAATTGACGAAAGCTTGAGCCTTCCAGTTTGAATGCGCCATTTTCATGAGTACCGACCCAAATGGTGCCTTGCTTGTCTTGGTAAATGCAAAATGCGGTGACGTTTTTTCCATCGGCCGTTATCGGATAGCGCTCGATGTTTTCCCCCATGGTTTTAAAGATGCCATTGGTGTATGTCGCTATCCATAGAGCATTTCTATTGTCCCTGATGATTGATAGATATTCTTTGATTTCTCCATCTGCTTTGCCATCTAAACTACCCAGACTTTTCACTCGTTGGTAAAATGGTTCTCCTGAAATTATTTCTGCGTTTGCATTCATGACATATCGATACTCGGAATTAAACCAGAATGAGCCTTGTGCATCTTCCGCTATAGATCGAACTCCATTGGCGGGTCCGTTGTGAAGTTCGGTAACATCGGGTTCGGTTATCCAATCGAATCCATTGCCATTGTATCGGCAAGCGCCAAGCAATGCAGTTCCAAACCAGATGTTCTGATGGCTGTCTTTGTAGATGCAATAAATAGAATACGGATTTGAATAGTTTGGATGTTTTCGCACGTATTCGTCGCCCAGTGACATGCCGGGAAGTTTTAGTCGGTGCAAAAAGACTCCGTCAAACCGATAGACATGTGCTCCATGTTGAAGGTCTTTGAACCACATGTCATTTGGGTTCAATTCCCAGTCATTTTCATCGGTCGAGGCAATCGGAATGAGAGAAAGCCCATTGTCATTCAACTTGCATACTCCTTTTCGCGTGTTGATGTAAATGTTGCCTAGCCGATCCTCTTGTATGTCTTCAACACGATTATCGGGTAACCCACTTTGTTGCGTAAAATGAATGATAGACTTGCCATCGTATTTGTACAGACCGCTCTCCCAGCTTCCAAACCAATGATTGCCTTTGGTGTCATGGTATATTGCCATGATGTTCGCTCCTAGTTCGCCTACAGTGTCGAGCTTGGTAAGCGGTTTGGCTGCATTTTCAATGCCTAAATCCGGTGTACGGATTTGTCCGTTGCAAGCAGTCAATATGTTCACTATTCCCACGAAGAGTGGAATGGATATTTTCATTGATAAATGAAGGTTTGCTATTAAACCGCAAAGTCGCAAAGAACGCAGAGTTTCGCAGTAGCCAATGCGCCGTGGCGTTTTCAAAAATGGAAGGTTGCAAGTTGAAAGTTGCAGGTTAGGCACTACCTCACCCCTCACCCCTCACCCCTTTATCCTCCTGACATTCTCCGCAATCTCCAGCCCAATGCGCTCCTGCGCTTCCACCGTGCTCGCGCCAATGTGCGGCGTGGCAATGATGCCGGGATGGGCCAGCAGGGCAGGGTTAGCGTTTGGTTCACCGACGAACACATCGAGGCATGCGGCGCGCACTTTTCCACTGTTGAGGTTTTCGATTAACGCTGCTTCATCAATCACGCCGCCGCGCGACGTGTTGATGAGGATAGCGCCTTCACGCACGTATTGAAACTCTTCACTGCCAATCACCGCTGAACCATCGGGCTGCTTGGGCACGTGCAAGGAAACGATATCCGCCTCGCGAAGCAGCGCGTGAAATGGCATGTAGGGAACATTGACGTGCACATTCTGTCCACCTAAATCCAGCGTGAGTGTTTTGTATTCATCCGTTGTGCGATCACACGCAATCACGCGCATACCACAGCCAAGCGCGTATGAAGCCAGGCTCTGACCAATACGACCAAAGCCCACAATGCCAATTGTCTTACCGCGCAACTCAAATCCTTTGCTGTATTTCTTCTTGAGTGTCTCAAACGCCTTACCATCTGCCGCGTGCATGTGACGACCACTATCATACACGCCACGGGCTGCAGCAAACAGCACGGACATCACCAGTTCGGCTACGGCCTGTGAACTTGAGGCCGGTGTGTTGAAGACATCAACACCTTTGCTGCGCGCATACTCCGCATCGATGTTGTCGATACCCACACCACCGCGTCCGATGAACTTCAATCCCGGACAAGCATCGATCAAGTCTTTGCGAGCAGTTGTTGCGCTGCGGACTAAAAGTCCATCATAGCCTTCCGCATTGATTGCTGCGGCTAGATTTTCTTGAGCTACTTTCTCTGTGATGACAGTGCAGCCCATGGCTTCGAGGGCTTTTTTTCCGGTGGCGTCGATGCCGTCGTTGGCGAGGATTTTCATGGAGGAGGATTGAAGGGGTTAGAAGTAATAGTGAATAGTGAATAGTAAATAGTGAATAGTAAATAGTGAATAGTAAATAGTAAATAGTGAATAAGGGAGTGCTCAGTACCCAGTCCTCAGTACCCAGTCCCCAGTCCTCAGTACCCGGTCCCCAGTCCCTATCCCTTGCTGCGTTCGAACTCACGCATCACATCCACAAGCACTTGCACGCTTTCGATGGGCAGTGCGTTGTACATGCTGGTGCGATAGCCTCCCACGGAGCGGTGACCGGCAATGCCGCTGATGCCGGCGTCTTTCCATAGCTTGTCGAACTCTGCTGCCATGCTATCGTCGTTGAGGCGGAAGGTGGGATTCATCCACGAACGTGATGCCGGTTCGCTGTGACCGTGGAAAAGCGAGTTACGGTCAAGTTCGGTGTAGAATAAATCTTTCTTCGCGCGGTTGCGGTTCTCCATGCCTTCTAACCCACCGTTGTTTTTAATCCACCGCAAGGTGAGCATGCTGGCATATACAGCGAATACAGGCGGCGTGTTGTACATTGAGTCTTTATCAATGTGCGCCTTTAAGTCCATGTAGGTCGGCAACTTGCGGCCCGTCTTGCCGAGGTGCTCAGTGTCGATGATATAAAGCACCGTTCCTGCTGGACCCATATTCTTTTGTGCTCCGGCGTAGATCATCGCAAATTGATTGGCATCAAAACGCTTGGAGAAAATGTCCGAGCTCATGTCGCTGATCATCGGCACATCGCACTTCGGATAGCTTTGGTATTGCGTTCCGTAAATCGTATTGTTTGAGGTGAAGTGGAAATAATCGTAGTCACCATGCACTTCGAATTGCGGAATGTAGCTGTGGTTTTTATCCGACGAATCGGCAACTACTTCCACATTGCCTACCAACTTCGCTTCTTTGATCGCTCCGGCTGCCCAAACTCCCGTATTGGCATAAGCCGCTGTGCCACCCTCTTTCAAGTAGTTCAACGCTGTGGTGTAGAAACCAAGCGTTGCACCGCCTTGCAAGAAGAGCACCTCGAAGCGCTGCTCGAGGTTGAGGATATCCTTGACGAGCTGACGCGCTTCTTCCATCACGCGCTCGAAGTTTTTCGAGCGGTGAGAGATTTCAATCAGCGATAAGCCCATCCCATCGAATTCACGAATGGCGGCTGCGCTTTGTTCAATAACTTCTTGGGGAAGGATGCAGGGACCTGCACTAAAGTTGTTGATTTTGCTCATGAATACGTGCGTTGTTTTCGCGCACGAATTTACACATTCTCGAGGCTAACGCTCTTGGTCCACGATTTCATCAGCTTTTACCTTATTGCGGGCCAAAAAGAAATCGGCGGTCACCTCTTTGAGCCGCTCCGGATCGTAGATGTGATCGCGGGCAGCAACCAGCAAGGCTAGTTTATTATCCTCCTGCGAAAGCTTGCTCATCATATAACGTAGTTGGTCTGTCCGAACGCAACTTTTTCCGGCGAACTCCGCCATTAAGTTGAGCTTCTTGGCTTCAAAGTGCTGAGCATCCACGGCGGCATGCATGTCTTGGTAGGCCTGATCATCCGAAAGGGGGAAACAACCATTGTGAGCCGCTTCTTGTATGAGTGTGTCCGATTGAATGAGTGCAGGAGTTGTTTCGATGGGCGATTGCATGTTAACGGCTTGCAGCGATTCACTCGTGAGAATGAATTTCAACGCCCCTTTCGAGCGTTCAATGCTGTAGGCCACAGCAGCTCCCTTTTTGATGTTCACGACCTGCGAGAAATTCAAGGTGGGACGTTCGGGGAATTCAGCCTTGAGATTGGTTTTTCCGGAGGTGCTCACGTTCAACTCGAGCGAAACCACCGGGTAACTATTCACCGCAACTTCATTGATAGTAAGCAGAAACGCCAGACTGTCCGGCGCATCGATGGAGATGCGCACCTGCGCCTGCAAGGATTCCGTCAAGCATCGGCAGGCGATTAGTAGGGTGAGGAGGAAAATTCTCATGCCGGCTGTTTTTACTTTAATCGTGCCACAAGGTTACGTACGATTGCCATTTGCGAAAGTCGACCGGGTAAGTAAGCGAGCGGGTTGATACTGCGCGAACCGAGCATATTCGGAAACAGCAACACGCCTGCAATGGGAAAGGCGGGCACAACGACAAGAGCCAACAGCAATGTGAAAACTTCAGAAAACTGCATCAACGCTGCGATGATATGAAAGCCCCAAGCGCCAATAAACGTCAGTGCTCCCAGCGCAATCCCCGGAAGCAGTGCAGTCAGCAATCGACCTAACGGAAGACCAATCAAGCGTGCGCTGAATTGCATGTTCATGAGGTAGTGCACGAAGGTGGCACATACGATACCGAGCGCGATGCCTTCCGTACCGTGAGTCGCACCGATGGTAATGCCCACAGCAATAAAGATTAGGAATGCAGCTTTATAAAACGCGCCTTGAAAAACGCTGTCTTTCGCACGCAGCAATGAATCGCCAAGTTTGCTCAACGAACGAAATACGACAGCCGGAAATAGTACCTTCAGGATAATAGCTGTTTCGAGGTACTCGCGACCCAGCCAAAGGCCTATGAGCTCATCGGCGTAAAACGTGATGAAGGCCGTTGCGGGCAACAACACACACGTCAAAAGATTGGTGGCGAGTGTCATCGTTTTTTGCAAACGTTCGTGATCGTCTTGCATGCGCGACATACCGCTGAATAGCACGCTGTCGCTGAGTTTCCCCATAATGGTTATCGGCTGTGTCATGGCGTAACTCGCACGCTCGAAGTATGAAGCCATGTCGCGGCCGGTGCTGCTCAAGACATTTTCTGAACCTCTTAATACACGCGGCACGAGAAGCACATCGAGTTTGGTCGCCAGGTAATTGAATGCATTGAATAACGTGCTGCCGGCTCCGTAGCGAATGAGTTCGCGCGTGTATTTCCATTCCCACCCACGGGCGATGCGCACAGGTTCATAATACCAGAGCGCGAGCGTCATCAAGGCGTTTTGTGCGAAGAGCGCCCAGACATAGGCCCATACATTCCAATTGAGATAGGCGAGCGTAAGTCCAACAACCAGGTTGCCACCGATAATGGAAATCATGCTCGCCTTGAACATGGTTTTGAAGCGCATGTGTTTCATCATCATGCTGCGTGGTACTACAGCAATGGCAGAAATCGTAAAACTGCTGCAGACCACCATGATGATGGGTTGAAGTTCGGGGAGCTGATAAAAGGATGCGAACACGGGGGCGAGTGCAACAAAGAGCAGCGTAAAGGAAAGGCCCAACAGCAACGCGGTATAAAATGCGCCGTTAATGTGTTGTTGTTGAACTTCTTTGCGCTGGATGAGCGCGGGTCCCACACCTACTTGCGAGAATATTTCGGCAAAACCCATAATGCCAAGCACAATGCCCATCAGCATGAAGGAGTCTTTGCTGACCATGCGCGCAAGCATACCCGTGTAAGCCAGTTGGATCACAACCTGCAGCACTACTGTCAGGGTGTTCCAGCTGAAACTGGTGGCCATTTGTTCCTTCGTGCTCAAGCGTGCTGACGTTTTTGGGTAAAAAAAAGAAGGTTGAACGTTGCTGCTAAGAAAGTGTGAGACCTTCTTGATTCAGCAACCTTCAACCTTCAACTATCAACCGCCCGCGGTTTATCGCGCGATGCCTACCGCACGCTTCTCGCGAATCACCGTTACGCGCACCTGACCGGGATAGGTCATTTCTGTTTCAATCTTGCTTGCAAGGCTAATGGCCAGTGCATCCGCTTGTTCGTCGGAAACTTTTTCAGCTTCCACCATTACACGCAATTCGCGACCGGCCTGAATAGCGAATGCTTTGGAAACACCGTTGTTCTCCAGGGCCATGTTTTCCAGATCACGCAGACGTTGGATATAGGCTTCCACCACTTCGCGGCGAGCACCCGGACGAGCGCCACTGATGGCGTCACATACCTGGATAATCGGCGAAAGCAATGTGGTCATTTCAATTTCATCGTGGTGAGCACAGATGGCATTGCAGACATCAGGCTTCTCGCCAAATTTCTCGGCCAGCTTCATACCCAGTATTGCGTGTGGCAATTCACTCTCATCGTCCGGCACTTTTCCGATGTCGTGCAACAAACCTGCGCGCTTGGCTGCTTTGGGATTCAATCCAAGTTCACTGGCCATGGTCGCACACAAGTTGGCCACTTCACGCGAGTGCTGGAGAAGGTTCTGACCGTAGGATGAGCGGTATTTCATGCGACCGACCATACGAATCAATTCGCTGTGTAACCCGTGAATACCGAGTTCAATGGTGGTGCGCTTTCCGATTTCGACAATCTCGTCGTTGATGTTCTTGGTCACCTTGGCAACAACCTCTTCAATACGTGCCGGGTGAATTCGACCATCGGTTACGAGTTGGTGCAAGGACAGACGCGCGATTTCGCGACGCACAGGGTCGAAGCACGAAAGCACGATGGCTTCCGGAGTATCGTCAACGATAATTTCTACACCTGTAGCCGCTTCCAGTGCGCGAATGTTGCGTCCTTCACGACCGATGATGCGTCCTTTGATTTCGTCGTTTTCGATGTTGAATACGGAAACGCTGTTCTCAACGGCATGCTCCACAGCAGTGCGTTGAATCGATTGAATAACGATTTTCTTGGCTTCCTGATTTGCTTTGAGTTTGGCTTCGTCAACAATGCTCTGAATCTGAGAAGCCGCAGCATTGCGCGCGTCTTCTGTCAACTGCGCCATTAATTGCTTCTTGGCGTCGTCGGCCGTCATCTTCGCGGTTTCCTGTAAAAGGGCCACCGCCTTTTGATTGTTCTTATCGAGTTCGGCTTGTTTGCGCTGCGTCGTTTCGTGCTGCTTGTTCAGGTTTTCACGCTGCTGCTCGATTTCCTTCTCTTTGCGCTTGTACTGTTCCATTTGCTGAGACAGTTCTCGCTCACGGTTCTTGATCTTGTCTTCACCTTGCTGCAACTTTTTGTTGCGGTCGCGGACTTCATTCTCGTGTTGATTCTTCATTTCCAAGAATTTCTCCTTGGCCTGAAGAATTTTTTTCTCTTTTAGTGTTTCTCCCTCTTTCGTTGCCTCAGCCAGAATTCCTTCCTTTTTGTTCTTCAAAATATTGTTGAAGACTACCCAGGTAAAGCCGCCACCTACGGCGACTCCGGCCAACGAAGCAACGAGTACAGTAATCATGTCGCTCATAGCTGTTGTTATATGTGTTTAATTATCCCAGGCACTTTGCCGGGGACGCGACACAGGATAAAACGGAAGGGATAGGGACGATTAAACTAGGTACTGGTCCAAACGACTTTCGAGTTGGAGCAGGGCAGGGGATAAATCGACCGGAACTTCGATGCGCTCAACCACTTTTTCGACCACCTTTTCGATACGTGGTTCTCGGTTTTTTATCGCACCGGCTGCCATCTGCAACGAGGCCATGGCGAGCAGGTCTTGCTTATCTTTTACTGCGTAGCTTTTCTGAAAGGTCTGAATGCTCTCTTCAATAGCCGCTTCCGCCTGGCGGATGTTGAGTTCCTCCATGCTGCCCAGCGTCAATGGGTAGGTGCGGCCTGCAATGTTCACTTTGATCGAAATTTCGCTCATGCGTTCTTGCTTATTTGTTGAGTAGCGTTATACACTCGTCTATTTCCTTCACCAGCTCATTGATCCTGTGTCGGGTGGTTCCGCGCAGCTGTTCGTCGCGCTCGACCGTCTTTGAGCCGGTATGTAATTGCTCACTGAGCTTCATGTTCAATTCATCAACTTGCTGTTGAAGTTCCTTATTGATGAGGTGCATGGACGCGTTCTCCTCGCGCAGGCGGTTCACCTGCTGCTCCAAATGGCGCTTCGATTCACCCAGCTGGGTGATTTTGGCTTCTATCCGTGCTATCAAAAGTTCATTCATGGGGGATGAAATGAAAAGGGATCAGTAATAATCAGCTCCAAATTTAAGCAGACTTGCGCTTGCGTCAACCCGCTTTTTTCCTTTTCTCAGTGTTGATATTTCATGAATCATCCGAATCATTCGTTACATACTTAAATGCATTTTGCGCGGCTTATGCGGCAGAGTTCTCGAAATCAAATGTGCTTGGCTGTTGTGACGTGTGTGTTCATGGCGTTTTTTCAGTCGGAACTACTCGCCCAGGCGCCAACGTATCCTCAGGATTTTTTTCGCTCACCGCTGGAAATTCCGTTGAACCTCTCCGGAAATTTCGGTGAGTTGCGTACCAATCACTTTCATGCCGGTATCGATATCAAAACCGAACAGCGAGAGGGGCTCAATGTCGTATCGGCCGGCGATGGATTTGTGAGTAGAATAAAAGTGTCACCCGTCGGCTATGGCTACGCCTTGTATATCGATCATCCCAATGGATACACGACAGTTTACGGTCACTTGCAACGCTACGCCTCTAAAATCGATGACTACTTAAAGAAGCAGCAGTATGAACTGGAGTCTTTCAGCGTAGACTTAATCCTGAAACCAGGACAGTTACCCGTAACCAAGGGTGAAGTAGTGGGCCTATCCGGCAATTCCGGTGGAAGCGGAGGACCGCATCTGCATTTTGAAATTCGCGAAACAGTGACCGAAAAGGTATTAAATCCATTGCTCTTCGGCCTTCAGGTAAAGGACAAAATTCCACCCAGCATCAGCTCCGTGTGGATTGTGCCGATGTCAGATAGCTCATGGGTAAATGCCGGACGGGTACCTGTGGCTTTTGAAACGAAGGGTGGCGGACTTAAGACGACAACGCTTCCGAAGCTCTATGGCGATTTCGGGTTCGCGGTCACAACGATTGACATGCTTGATGGCAACAGCAACCGCTGCGGAATTTATCGCATTGAGTTTTTTGTGGATGGACTGCAAGTCTATGGTCAGCGCATGGATCGCCTGGATTTCACCACCAACCGCGCGATGAATGCGCATACGATTTACGAACGATTTAAAAAGGACCGAAGCTCTATTCACGGTTCGTATCGCTTACCGGGAAATCCCCTTGACATCTATGACAATCTGGTGAATGACGGGGTCGTCAGTTTTCGCGACGGCAAGACTCACTCTTGTGAATACCGTATCGTGGACATTATGGGCAATGAGCGCCGTGTGCAGTTCTCCGTGCAAGCCTTGCCCAACGCCGGTGGTAAAGTGCCTCCGGCGAAGAGTACACTTGCCCAATGGGATTGGGAAAGGGATAATGCGATTGAGACAGACGATGTGCGCATCAATATGAAGGCGTACACCTTGTATGAAGACTTGGATCTGACCATTGCAACGTCCAAGAAGGTAACCAACGCTGTTGGATTGACCTACACGATTGCTTCTCCCTATGAACCCGTGCACAATGCCTATTCACTTTCGCTGCGAGCTGCCAACGTCAAGCCCGGAAAGGAAAACAAGGCAGTCATTGTGCGTTGGGATCCGGATAAGGAAAAGACGATTAGCGAGGGAGGGCAATATGAAAACGGTTGGATTACCGCTGAGCCCATGTATCTCGGACATTTCGCGGTGATGATCGACTCAGTAGCACCAGCTATCAGTTCGGTCGATTTTGCTCCAACCATGAAAGGTCGCATGAGTTTCAACATGCGAATTTCCGATTGGCTATCCGGCATCGATCAAATTATTCCGAAGATTGACGGCAAATGGGCGCTGATGGAGTATGATGCGAAGAACAGTCGATTGACGTACTATTTTGATAGTCGGTACATCGCTCCCGGTGAGCATCAATTTGAACTGACGGTGATTGATGCTGTTGGAAATGAAAAACGATTTAATGGACGATTCACATGGTAAAGCTTGGTACCTTTTTCAACCGGATTAACCTCGCAATAGCACTGATTCCATGCTGCCTATTGATTGGTTGTAAGGACAATTCACTCAGTGCGCCGGCTTTGAAAACAGCTGCACTCGTTGGCTCTGCTGATGCATCTGCTGAACTATTGGAGGAGTCGACCGGAAATGTCTTTGCACTTACAATCAACGGAGCAAAGATTTCTACTGACTTCACTCCGGAGCAAATTACGTCTGTATGTGCCCTGGCTTTTTACAATGAGTTGACCGATAACCAACGAAGTGAGAATTGCTTTGTGCGCGTGAGTATTTCTCCTGAAAAAGGAAAGCCGGTGCAAGCCACTTACACGTGTGAGGAGTTAACTATCGCTGATCGATGCATTGATCACGCCTCAGAATTCTTTCGCTGGCACCCCGCCATGGGCTTAGATTCCATACGCCCTGCAGTTGATCCGCTCTTCTTCCCGGATTCACTGTTGGAGCAAATCGGACAAAGTATCCTGACGCAAGACTCTGCCGATAATGCTTGGCTTCGCACGGAAATCATGGGTTTTCGCCAGGATACTGTTGCCAATATTCCGGTGCTTGTTTTAAACGCTAAGGCTGTCCGCAAGCAGAAGGCACAGTGGTACGATGCCTATGCGCGTTATTCCAATCAGCAACTCCTCTTCGTTGCTGCCCGTATGGAGCAAGACTAAATAAACTGATTGCGATCAAGCTTGAGCCACTCTAAGGTGGAGTCACAGAAGATGGCTTGAAGTTCTGCTTGCGGCAAATTCATTTCGGTGATGAACTTACCAACTTCTAAATCGCCCAAGGGGAATGGATAATCGGTGCCCAGTGTAATGCGATTGGCACCTTGCAATTCGAGCACATACTTGAATAGCATGGGATCGTGCGTGGCGCTATCGACCCAGAATTTTCCGATGTATTCCCGCGGATTGATGGGATTATCAATGGCCACCAGATCAGGTCGACAGTTAAAGCCATGTTCAATACGTCCAATCGTTGGAAGGAAAGATCCTCCCGCATGCGCGAAATTGAATCGGATGTTGGCATAGCGCTCCATGACCCCCGAGAAAATCAGTGAGCAAATCGCACGTGTCGTTTCAGCAGGCATCCCAACAAGCCAGGGTAACCAATATTTTTTCATGTCGTCCTGGCCCATCATCTCCCAAGGATGTATGAGCACTGCCATATCGAGGGCTTCAACCGCTTGCCAAAACGGTTCGAAAATCGGTTCGCTCAGATTTTTCTGATTCACGTTACTGCCGATCTGAATACCCTTCATTCCAATCGATTTGCAGCGCTCCAACTCCTGAATGGCCAGATCTACATCTTGCATTGGCACGGTGCCCAAGCCCACGTAATGTTTCGGATATCTCGATACAACGTCCGCAATGTGATCATTCAAAAACTGCGCAATCGTAAGGCCATCTTGTGGTTGTGCCCAGTAGGCGAAAAGAACGGGAATCGTACAAACAACCTGCACTTGCGTTTCATAACGCGCATATTCATCAATACGTAATTCCTCATCCCAACAGTTGGCTTCGATTTCACGAAAGAACTTGTCGCCTTGCATCATGCGCGCATACCCTGGTCGGTGATGATCCAGGTGAATGAACGTCCCGTATCCGAATTTGCTCGACCAATCGGGAACATGCTTGGGCATGATGTGCGTGTGCATGTCGATCTTGAGTGCCATAGTCTTCATAGTCGGGATTAATTTTTCCGGACAGGCCGCAAATCTAGCATGTTCACGGGATTGGTCTGAAGTCCGCTGATGTTGCTTCGCACAAAGTGTGAAACCTGATCGTAATAAAGCGGAATCACCGGCGCATCTTCCATGAGCAGATTATTCATGTCGCGAATGATGGCAGCCCGAATGGAATCATTGCGTTCGATTCGGCATTGCTGATACCACTTGTCGAAGCGCTCGTTCTTATAATGAGTATAGTTAGGACCGTTGGGACAAAAATTCGGAGAGTAGAAAACGGTCAGGAAATTTTCAGCATCGGCGTAATCGGCTAACCACGATTTTCGAAATACAGCTAATAGCGCTTTTGCAGATTGCTCACGCAGTGCAGGTCCTTGAAGTACGTTGATACGGACGGGAATGCCGATTTTTTCCAGTTCATGCTGGATGTATTCCATCAGATCCGTGTAATCACCGGTTGTCGAAATCACCACTTCGGGCATTCCCTTCCCGTCAGGATATCCGGCTTCCGCGAGTAATCTTTTTGCTTCAACGGGATTATAACTGTAAAACGATTGAGTATTACTTTGATTGAGCATCGGCGGCACGAATCCGGACTCTGCAGGGAATACCGTGTTGTTGCGCAAGTATGCAACCATCTCTTCTTTATTGATGGCATAGGAAATGGCTCGTCGCACGCGAACATCCTTCAAGGGTGAATCGCGGTTAATAGCAGCAGAGGAGTCCATGAGAATGCCCAGGTAATCGGTTTTGATAAACGGCGTGCGCTGGAATCGAATTCGATTAGCATACATCGGGTGTAGGTTTCCTTCCGCATCGAGCAGCTCATCTTTGAAGGCACTGTGAATACCACTCATGAAATCGTACTTGCCTTGAAGTAATCCTTGAAACTCGACAGACATGTCTTTGACGAAATCAATCTTCACAGCATCGAGGTAGGGAAGGCGATTACCGCCACTGTCACGCATCCAATAGCTTGTGTGTTTGTGAAAGACAAGCGCCACCTGTTCATACCAAAAAGCAAACTTGAACGGACCTGTTCCGATAGGATGTGCGCGAAAGTCAGGGCCATAATATTCCACCACCTCGCGAGGCACCACATTACAGTACTGCATGGTTAGGATGGATAGGAAGGGCCTAAAGGGTTCGCGCAAGATTATTTCCAGCGTGCTGTCGTTGTGCGCAATGAAACCGCCATTCGCGGAACGATCCACGCTGCTGAATATCCAGGTCGCAGGCGATGCAAGTTCAGGGTCGAGCAGACGATTGAAACTGAACACAAAGTCGCTTGCCGTAACGCGTCGATGAGTAGAATCGGCAAACAGCGGACTGGGATGAAAGAAGACATCGTCGCGCAGGTGAAATGTGTAATGCAACCCATCGTCAGATATTTTCCAACGATTGGCTATGCATGGCACAACTTGCATGGCGCTGTCAAGTTCTACCAATCCATCAAACAATTGGTTGGTTACCCACATGGCTTCAATATCCCGTGAGAAAGCGGGGTCGAGCGACGTGATGCCATTGCTCTCGTTATAGTAGAAGACACTTTTGGAATCTTCGCTTTCGTTGCCGGTACAGCCCATCAACGCCGAAAGCACTGACCAGGTCAGTGCCATCAAAAGATAGGTTCGGCAGGTATACTCTTTTTGCATGGCCTGCCAAAATTAGGCAGTTCATGCGCTTTGTCTAGTTATCGGTTGATATGTCGATGTTCATCGATTTGCGACGGGCACTTGCACTGGACGGCGGGTAATAGCGATCTGGTTTTTGATTGCCCAAAAAGTCGTAGCGTTTCCAATGGCCCACTTTTACGCCGGCTTGGTATTCACCCTCGCTTTCAATTTGACCATTAGGAAAGAAATATTTGAATTGGCCATCTTCAATATAGCGGCCATTGCGTTCCACGTATTGACCCTCTACTTTACGGTTCTCCATACCATCGATGATGATTCCTTTGTATTTGGCATCATCGATAGGTGTGAGTTGCAGTCTATAGGTTGCACCCGTTTCTGAAGCGGTCTGCAGCATAGCATTCAAATGAATGGTTTTGGGTTGGAGTTGGCTTTGCGCCATTACGCCGTGTCCGAAGGTGAACATACCCAGCAGGATGGTATAGAGTTTACTTTTATTCATTGCCGTTCAGTTTTTATGTTGTTACGTGAGCAGGATTAAAATGGTTTCATTTTTTGTAAATCATTTTTAGAGGTCATCTTTGCCAAAATTTTACACCATGATTCTCCATCGCCAATTCATACCGCTTGCCGCACTGGTGCTGTACTTTTACTCTTGTGCCACTGCTCAGCGTAAGACGGGGTCTTCAACGGATGAAGTCACCATCGCTTTTTATAATGTGGAAAATCTATTTGATACGTTGGATGACCCACTCAAAATGGATGAGGACTTTACACCAACCGGTAAGCTGCAATGGAATGCTGTGCGTTATGCCGAGAAGCTCTCACGCATTGCAGAGGTGATTGATCTGTTGCCCGGTGAGTTGCCGGTGTTTGTCGGACTATGTGAAATTGAAAATCGCGTTGTGCTCGACGATCTGGTGAAGCAGCCGGCTCTGCATGATTCACCCAGGAAATCCGGTTATACTGTTATCCATGCCGATAGCCCTGATGAACGCGGTATCGACGTCGCCGCTTTGTATGACGCTTCCATTTTGAAGGATGTGCGTTTTGAATACTACTCCATTGCTCTTCCTGATCCAAAGGATCCGAATACACGAGACATCCTTCATGCGCAAGGAACAATGGGGAATGAAACATTACACTTCTTTGTTAATCATTGGCCGAGCCGCAGTGGTGGTCAAACAGAAAGTGAGCCGAATCGAATAGCCGTTGCAACGCTGCTAAAATCGAAAGTAGATGCTGTGCTATTGAAGGACGCCAAAGCAAAGATTGTCATCATGGGTGACCTCAATGACCATCCCAATGACAAGAGTGTCTATGAAGTGCTGGGCGCAAAGGAGACTCCTGAGTCTGCATTGTACAATCAGATGTACGCGATTCATGTCGGAGGAAAGGGCTCTTACTTTTATAAGGGCGAATGGGGCGCGTTGGATCAAATGATTACCTCGTCAGGCTTGATGGATGCCTCAGGCTGGCATGTGGGTGCTCAATCAGCCGGCGTATTGCACGATGAGAAAATTCTGTTCCGTGATAAAGAGGGTGTGGCAAGACCAAGCCGATCTTATGCAGGAGATTCTTACAAGGGAGGTTACTCTGATCACTTACCTGTTTATCTTACGTTGAAGAAGTAATTCGGGTCAACAAGTTTCCGGTAGGTGCAAAAGCAAAAAACCCCGCATTGCGGGGTTTTCATTTCGTTACGAAGTCTATTACTTCTTAGCAGCAGCCTTCTTAGGAGCAGCAGCCTTCTTAGCAGCAGCCTTCTTAGGAGCAGCCTTCTTAGCAGCAGCCTTCTTAGGAGCAGCCTTCTTAGCAGCAGCCTTCTTAGGAGCAGCTTTCTTAGCAGCAGCCTTCTTCTTAGGAGCAGCTTTCTTAGCAGCAGCTTTCTTCTTAGGAGCAGCCTTCTTGGCAGCAGCCTTCTTCACGGCCTTAGGGGCAGCGTGTGATTTTGACTTTGTTTTCATATTTGTAACGGTTGATTTGTGATTTACAATTTCATAAGTGACCTTGGCCGTAACGCAAAACTCATTCACCTTCCCATTAACAACTCTTGCGGTCTGGTCTTGAACATAAACTGAAGTGATTCTATTGAATCGGAGGTTTGCATCTTCCACAACTTTCGCTGTTGCATCTTCCCAACTTTGAGGAGATGAACTTGAAATCTCTGTTACACGATAAACACCCATTTCAATTTTCTGCTTCGGTTTCTGCTCAGGTCAGTTTCTAAAAAAACAATCCGTGTAGTTTCATCTTTCCACTTTCACGAATCTCTAAAGTTGGTCCGGGAATTTTTATGAAGCTTAAAACTTTTGCCGTTCGCTGCATCCATTTTTTCTTCCATCGAACACGTTCCAAATCTGCATCAAATGAAAAGTAGAATTCACGCTCGCGTTGAAAATTATTAACATCATCAACAACGTTTTTTGCAGTTGTCATTTTTGTTGCACCATATCCAATTGCAACATTCAACCAACGCGGGAAAGCCGCGTCAGAAGCCAGAAAGCGATTGATGTTGAATGATGCCCAATATGTTTGTGCGTTGTAGTCTTTGATGATGCGTTGTTGAAAATTACGTCCTAACAGTGCAGGATTAACTTCTGCAAACATGGATGGTTGATAGGAAAATTTTAGTGCGATGCGTTGTTCGTTCCATATTTTTTCTTGCGCGAAAAACAAAAAACTGCCACTTGAATTTGCAATCATATCGCCCCAGGAGAAACCCCATTGCGCACTTCTTCCATCGAGCAATTCAACACTTGCGAGATACAACATGCTACTTGAACATGCCAGCAGTGTTGATCGTGATGAGTTGTTGCTCAAGCGTGAATAGAGTGAGTGGTAAGCCTTACTGAGTTGATATGCGCTAAATGAATGACCGGCTTTATCCATTTGCAACCACTCATGATTGTCGTTGAATGAATGCATCTTCGAACGCGGAAAATCTTTGTACCAAAGTTCATTGAGTAATATGTAACTCGATGCAGTTGGAACAATACCGATTCCTGCAAGAAGAATTTTTTTCGATGACGTGCATGTTGAATCCGTTTGAGCACATGCGTAACACAAATCGAAGAGTAATGAAATAAGAAAACAACTTCGAATAAGAAAAGCAGATGAAGGGAAAAAGACTCGTTGCATCCGGGAAGGTGGAGGCAAGATTATTCGGTAATCAGCCAATGATTAATTTTCTTCTGCAGCGCTTCAGGGCGTGTGGGTGTCTCCACTACATCGTCCATACCTGCTTGAATGAATTGTGCATTTTCTTTTTGACTCTTGTTGGTCATTCCGATAATGACCGGCATATCATCGGCATCAATCGAACGCTTCAGATTCCGTGTTGTATCTAACCCAACATTCTCCTGTTCGTTAATGTCCATAAGAATCAAATCGAAATCCTCTCTTCTGGATTTTTCCAACACATCTTTGACATTCGATACAGTAATATGTCGATGACCCAATAACTGGAGTGTCTTGGTCGTAACAGCCCGTGAAAGTTCATTGTCTTGTGCAAGCAGAATACGAAGATTTGATTTTGTAGCTAACACATCGACGTTGCCCGATGACATAGACAAACGAGCTTGCTGTGCCGGACTCACTTTCAAAACATCAATAATGGTGTCAAGCAATTTGAACTGTTTTGCCGGTTTAGTAAGGTAAGCGTTATATAAATTGTTGTTGTCAGATAATAAGTGTTCACCCAGGGAGGAAAGCACAATGATGGGTAATTCTGTTCGACTGTATTTCGATCGGATATTTTCCGCTACGGACTGTCCATCCATTTCCGGCATTTGCATGTCGAGAATCACAAAATCAAACTTGTCCAGATTCGACATGATGTCGGTAACCAGTTGTGGACTATTGAAGGGAGTTGCTTGAATACCCCAACCGGAGAGTTGTTTCACCAGGATTTTGAGGTTGGTCGTGTTGTCGTCAATGACTAATGCTCGCATACCGCGAAGCGCCTGTATTTTTTGCTGATGAGCTTCTCCGGCTGTTTCAACAACTACGCTAAATGAAAAGGTTGACCCTTTACCTACTGTGCTTTGAACATTAATCTTACTTCCTAATTCTTGCGCTAGACTTTGGCATATGGCTAGACCAAGTCCGGATCCGCCATATTTTTTATGTGATGAAGAATCGACTTGATAGAACGAATCAAAAATGCGGTCTATCTGTGCTTGTTCAATCCCAATACCCGAATCGATAACACTGAATTCCAGTTGCGCAAACTCTTGTTCTGTATTTATAACAGCAGTGCGTATAACGACCTCACCTTTATCCGTAAACTTAATGGCATTATTGACAAGGTTAATCAGAATCTGGCGTATGCGATTTTCATCGCCGATGACTTCCAATGGAACGTTGTTGTTATAATCACTCATCAATTCAATCTTCTTGCTCATCGCAAGAGGTTTCATTAAGTCGATTACCTGCTCGATACAATCACTAAGAGAGAATCTTTCCTTGATGATCTCCGATTTCGTTGATTGCATTTTGGCAACATCCAGCACATTATTCAGTAAGTCCAGTAATTGTAAGGCACTCGTATGAATGTTGCGTGCAAAAACACGTTGCTCTTCCCCCAGCTTACTTTGTAGCAGCAATTCGCTCATTCCAATCACTCCATTGAGTGGAGTGCGAACCTCATGGCTCATATTGGATAGAAACTCCGTTTTCGTGTTTAAAGCTTCCTTTATTTTTTCTTCGGATTGCTCTAGCTCTTCATCCATCAGCTCGAAGCTTTTGGAAATTGGTTTGACAAGGAATGCCAGCGAGAGAATGAAAATGAGAATTGAACTGACACCCACGCCCAATGCAGCTGCAAGCATGACTTTGTTCAAGGTGTCGCTTTCCGATAAAAACTTACCGGTAACATTATTAATGCTACTTATATAGGTGTCTAATACGACTTCAGTGGAATTCGAGTGACCGACCGTCATTTGATCCGTTGCGTTTATAAACTGATTCAGGTTATCTCGCGCATGAACAAAATGAACCGACGACTCCTGCAACATTGCCTGCGAAGCATTGGAGTTATTTGCTGTTGTGCCGTATTGATCACTGCCGGTGATGAGCGCTTTTTGAGCGTTCTCCCATTTATTCAAAACCAATTTGAAATCGTTGGCTTCCTGAGTGTAGTCTATTTCTTGAGCATGAAGTTCCCGAATCTTAATCATTTTCCTTCCCAACTCCTCGGCTAAGGCTTTTTGCCTCGAGGATAAGCTCACCTTCGAGAGATAATTGCTTTGTTGGTTTTGGCTTACAAGCAATAGGCCGGCCGAAGCCACGGCGACCAGCACCATGAGCGCGAAAAAGATTTTTAACCTTCGGAGGATTTTGCCTCGTGCAATCATCTAAAAGCAAAGATAGATAAATGCAACTTATTAACAATCGGGGGTTTGAGCTTATTTGATGTTTCGCTCATTGAGCCATCGAATGTGCGCGCTTCTGTTGCGCTCATGTTCGCTCAAGTTAGCCGAAAAATTATGTTTACCCGTGCCGCCGGGCTGCGCGCACATATATAAGTACGAATGTGTTGCGGCATTCAAAACGGCATCAATGTAAACGGTCTCAGGAAGGTTAATCGGTCCGGGGGGCAGACCTTTGATTCGATACGTGTTGTAGGGGTTGTCGGATTGAATGTCGGACAGATACACGCGTTGAGCGTCGGTGCGCTTGCCAAAAAGCGCAGTGGGATCCGATTGCAGCGGCATGCCAACTCGCAATCGGTTGAGGTAAAGTCCGGCAATTACAGGAGCTTCCTGTGTAGTTCCTGTTTCGGCCTTTACAATGGATGCAAGGATGACAATCTCCTGCCTTGAAAGATTTAATGCCTCCATGCGCCGAATTCTTGCATCACTCCAAAATGAACGCTGCTCCTTCATCATTCGTTCAATGAATGATTTGGGAGACATATTCCAATAGAATTCGTAGGTGTTCGGAAGCAGGAGTCCTGCAAGATTGAAGCTGTCTGTTTGAAGCGAATCGAGCAAGTTACGATCGAGAAAGGCATCGATGAATTCGGTGCTGTCGTAGCGCAGCACTTGGCCTAATGAAGAGGCAACCTCATAAATGTCGGTAGCTTTATCCAGTCGGATGCTAACAACCGGATTGCCTCCGGAGCGCAAATGATGGATGACTGCTGTGTTACTCATCGTATTATCGAAACGATAGTTGCCCGGTTTTACGGTCTGGAAACGCTTGATTTTGCATGCGAATAAAAACAGTTCAGATTGCTCCAGATCCGTTAAGTAGCGGGCGGTAAATTCCTCGACACTTACTGAATTTCTGCAACTGATGGAAAGCGGCTCATCCATCCCCCGAAGTGAGTGGGTGTTCAGAGAATAATAGCATAGTGCTCCAATAGCAATGCTCAGCACTGCAAGGGATAGTGTAAGGAATAACTTGGGGCGTTTCATGGATTCCATTCGCTTAAAGAGCAAACATATTGAATGGCAGGTTTACCGCGATACAGGACTCGCCCTCCCTCTTTGAATTGATGGCGACTGAAAAGGTTTCGACTAGCAATGTTTTCCTCATGAATGAGTGCTCGGACAACTCTCCAATTCTCCTGTTCTAAAATACGTAAAACCTGTGTGAGGGCGCGGTGAGCATGGCCTTTTCGACGGTCTTTCTCTTCCGTTATCATTATTCCCATACCCGCACTTTTTACCGACCAATTGATATCGAAAAGGTCAATAATGCCAAGCGGCTCGCGTGCTGTTGTTTCAATAATCCATCGCCTAATCTCGCCAAATGGCTCCACAAGACATCGTTGCATGAAGGTCTCGATTTGTTCGCGACTGTAAGGCCCGCTCTCATCTGAAATCTTCCAGAGTTCTTCACGGTTTTCCCAACGGTAGACTAATTCAAAATCCTGGATGGTGAGTTGTCGTATGCTTGTGGAGGACATGTTTTCCGTTGTGGTGGGCAAAAATAACTAGTGAAGCCAACGAGAGAATGTGTTTGCATGCTGAGAAACTGTTCAATGAGTTTACCTGTTGCGGAGTATCCAATTCCAACCTTCCGGTATTACTTTTGGAGAAAAATTAGCAAATGACCGGAAAGTTGCAGCAGTGCATATTCTTTATTTTAGTTGTGGCGTCCATTTCATCCTGTTATGTTCGTTCGGAAGTAATGTTCAAACCGCCAAAGGATTATGTGTTCAATCAATTGGCCATTGATACTTCAAATATAGAATACACTATTCAACCTTTTGACATCATTTCGTTTACCGTATTTACCAACGAAGGAGCTATTATCCTTGAACAGAGTACTGGTCCGTTAGAGGCGCGTGTATCCACAAATTCGTTACCTGTGGATTTCACGGTAAACGATAAAGGTGAGGTGGAGTTTCCGGTAATTGGCGTTCGAAAAATCGGTGGTCTTACGATTCAGAAAGCACAAGACTACATCGAGGATGAATTTGAAAAATTGTTCAATCGACCATACGTAATTATTCGTGTTCAAAATAGACAGGTTGTGATTTTTACAAGCCCCGATGGAACAGGTAGTGTGGTCCAACTGGGAGAGCAATATGTAAGCATTGTGGAAGCTATTGCGCGAGCGGGGGGTATTGGCCCGAGTGCCAAAGCGGCGAAAATCATGCTGTTTCGAAATGTCAATGGTCAGCGTGTCTCCTTTTTGATTGACTTATCAGAAATTGAAGGAATAAAGTATGCTTCGGCTCCTGTAGAAAGTGGTGATGTCATTTATGTTCAGTCACGTCCAAGAGTTACACAGCTGCTTGCTCAGGAAGTCAGGCCTATCTTGATTCTCTTTAGCGGGGCCTCCGTGTTGCTGTCCATTCTTTCTCTTGCACGCTAAGTTTAATCATGACTATAGAGAGCACTGAATTTAAGGGACTATTGGTTTTGGAACCAACGGTATATACCGATGCCCGCGGTTCTTTTATGGAAAGCTTCAATGAGGCAAGGTTCAGAGTGGAGACTGGTCTAAACGTCACCTTTGTGCAGGACAATGAGAGTACTTCTATTCAAAACACGTTACGAGGGTTACATTTTCAGGTACCGCCAAAAGCCCAGGCAAAACTTGTTCGCGTAGCGCAGGGTGCAGCGTGGGATGTTGTTGTTGACCTGCGAGTCACACAACCCACCTTCGGAAAGTGGTATAAAATTTTGCTCACATCAGAAAACAGGAAACAACTCTTCATTCCCGAAGGCTTTGCTCATGGTTTTTGGGCAGTGGAAGAGAAGACGGTCTTTTCGTACAAGTGCACAAACTACTACAGCGGTGAATGTGATCGCAGTTTGCGCTGGAATGACGCCACACTCGGGATTGATTGGGGAGTTGATCAACCGATTATTTCCGATAAGGACGGCAATGCCATGCTATTTAGTGAATTCAAATCCCCCTTTTTCTAAGGACAATGCAACGTAAAGTCTATTGGATAGCTGCGGGTATTGGGTTAATGACATCACTTCTTGTAGTCACTCTGTTCAGTTTCGTGCTCAAGTCTAGACCATCAAAAGAGGACAACCAAGCCTACTTTGATGTTATTAATGGTCGCTATCGAATTTATTCGCTTCCCTTGCCCGAAAAAATGGAGTTTGCCGGCGAATCAGTACCCCTGGAAGCACTAGATAGCCGCGAACGTTTCGATCGCGAATTATTGGTGAATGTCTACTGGCACAGTAATACACTATTAGCGATCAAACGCGCCTATCGTTGGTTTCCGGTGATAGAACCGATACTTAAGGCGAATGAGATTCCCGATGATTTTAAGTTTCTCGCAGTCATCGAAAGTGCACTCACACAAACCTCATCTCCCGCCGGAGCAAAGGGCTTTTGGCAGTTTATGGAAGATACCGGTATTAGCTATGGACTTGAGGTCAATGACCAGGTGGATGAGCGATATCACGTGGAAAAAAGTACTTACGCAGCGTGTCATTTTTTAAAGGATGCTTATGACCGCCACGGTTCGTGGGCTATGGCTGCTGCTTCTTATAACATGGGTGCGGGTGGGCTGCAACGTCAAGTCGATCGTCAGGGGCAATCCAATTATTGGGATTTACTGCTCAATGAGGAGACGGGCCGCTATGTGTATCGCATCTTGGCCATGAAGGAAATTTTCAATAATGCCGACAAATACGGCTTCGTGCTTCGTCCGGCCGATTTGTATGAGCCCTATCGCTTCAGTGTAGTTTCTGTAGATACTTCCATCACTGACCTCGCCCAATTCGCCAAGCAACAAAGCACTACCTACAAGAACTTGAAGTTGCTCAACCCGTGGCTTCGGGAGAATTACTTGCGCAATAAAGAACGCAAAGTTTACGAAATCAAGATTCCAGCGTAAAGCCGACTCCGGTTATACGCCGGGTGATTTGTCCATCTATTTTTTCTTCCCGAATCATTCGTTGTGCTGTTGCGCCTTCCATCACTTGGGCCATATCCTTGATCGCACCGGCAGGAACACCGGCCCCATTCAGACGACTCATCCAATCATCACAGGAATGGTTGACGAATGCGGGTTTCAATAAAGCATACAACTCCTTTCGATGAATGACCCGTTGAGCGTTCGAAGCGAAGCGAGCGTCATCGATTAGCTTATTTAATTGAAGCAACTGACATAGCGCGGCGAATTGGCCATTACTACCGACAGCTAGCACCAACAGTCGTCCGTCTGCACAAGTCATCACCTCTCCGTAGGGCGCTATGTTGGGATGCAACGAACCCAACCGCCGGGGAATGTGCCCCGTCATGAGATAGTTGGATGCCTGATTCACCAATGCGGTTAGCGCGGCCTCCTCCAGGGTGCATCGAACAGTCAGGCCTTTGCCACTTTTTTCACGCGTATACAATGCGCAGAGAATACCCTCCTTGAGTTGGTGCGCAGCGATAATGTCAATCATTGCAACAGGCATTTTCACAGGACCACTTTCCGGCGTACCGTTCATATACATATGCCCGCTTTCGGCTTGCAGCACAACGTCATAGGCAATGCGGTTTTCATCCGATGCAAAGCCCGTAAGTGCCGCATAGATAGCCCCGGGTTGAATGGCGTGTATATCGTTTGAGGTGAGTTTGAATTTCACATCATCGCCATGTTTGAAATTGACGATGACTACATCACTCTCGCGAATTAATTCTTCAATCTTTTTTCGGTAACTCGAATCACTCAAATCAAGCTGAAGATAGCGCTTGTCAAAATTCACAGATGCGAAGTAGGCACTGACCGAAGATGATAATTCTTCGCCCGGAAGACGCCATGATCGGGTAACATCACCGCCGTTGAATGGACTTTCAACTTTCGTCACGTGTGCCCCGAGTTCAGCGAAAAAAGTACCTACTGATGGACCTGCCAACACGGTGGACAAATCGAGAACATTTAATCCTGCGAAGATTCCTTTCATGCTTCAAAACTAAGCATCACGATCTTGTAAAGCTGTTTTGAAAACGGTAAGCACGCGATCACGGGCTGCCTTGTGTTCGACAATGGGCTTGCAATAGGCCGGCGTGCCCAATTCCGGAACCCATTGTTTGATGTATTTGTATTGTGGATCGAATTTGCCCGTCTGTAGTTCGGGATTGAACACGCGGAAATAAGGCGCCGCATCACAACCACTGCTGGCAGCCCATTGCCAGCCACCTACATTGCTGGCCAACTCGAAATCATTCAGCTTCGCTGCAAAGTAACGTTCACCCCAGCGCCAGTCAATGAGCAGATGTTTGGTGAGAAAACTCGCAACAATCATCCGAACACGGTTGTGCATGAAGCCGGTGGTATTGAGCTCGCGCATACCGGCATCGACAATGGGATAGCCTGTTTGACCCTTGCACCAGGCTTGAAACTCCTGCTCATCATTGCGCCACTCGATACGATCATAGGCCGGCTTGAAGGATACTGTTACACTGTGAGGAAAATGATAAATTATCGCTTGATAGAAATCTCGCCAGATAAGCTCGTTCAACCATTTTTCATTCTTCAGCATTCCGATGCGTGCCAGTTGACGAATGCTGACGGTGCCAAAGCGCAGGTGAACACTCAAACGTGATGTGCCCCGCACGGAGGGCGTGTCGCGTGTTTGGTGGTAATGTGAAATAATAGATTCATCAAGCTGCATGCTCGGAATATGTTCGAGACTTGCACGTTGCATGTGCATGCTCTCCAGTGGGATAATCGCTTGCGGCGAGCACTTGCGAACAACGTTCGATAGACCGCCACAATCAAAAGCGGAAAAGGTGTCTGCAGTCACTTTTGATTTCCATTTCTTACTGTATGGCGTGAAAACCGTATAAGGCTTTAAGTCGTCCTTGACCACCTCACTTTTTTCGAAGATAACGTGGTCTTTATAACCACTCATCGTAATGCCATGTGATTGCAGTAGCGCATAAATTCCTTTGTCCCGCTCTTGCGCATAGGGTTCGTAATCGCGGTTCGTGTAAACTTGGGTTGGCTTCAAGTCGCGGATAATATCCTTCCACACCTCGGTTGGCTTTCCATAGTACGTCAACAAAGTGCCGCCCATCTGCTGCAAGGCGAGGTTTAGCTTTTCCAATGTTGCATGGATGAAAGTCAAGCGTACATCACAAGGGTCCGGAAGTTTTTCCAGAATGTTGGAGTCTAAAATGAAGATGCATTGCACGCGCTGACCTGATGCAATTGCTTGGTGAAGGGCATGATTATCCTCAAGGCGCAGGTCTCTTCGAAACCAATGAATAATGGTATATTCTGATGAAGCAGTCATGAAAGAAAAACAACTGTAATGAGCAATCGTTCTTTAAAGTGCTTTCTTATCGCCTTCTGATTCTTCGAGTAATTGTTTGCGATAGAGTGCCGCGTATTCTCCTTCCTGAGCCAAGAGCTGCTCATGAGTTCCGCGGGCAAGAATGCGTCCGTGTTCCATGTATAGAATCTCATCGGCATCCTTGATGGTAGAGATACGGTGAGCAATGACAATGGATGTTCTTCCCTCCATTACCTTGCGTAAGCCATGTAAAATAAGATTTTCTGTTTGTGTATCGACAGCGCTCAAGCAGTCATCGAAGATGAGGATATCCGGGTTCTTGACTATCGCTCGAGCAATCGATATCCGTTGTTTTTGACCGCCGCTGAGGTTGATTCCGCGTTCACCCAGAATGGTTTCATATTGCGCCGGAAATCCCTGAATATCCTCATGAACTGCGGCAACTTTGGCCGCCTCCGCAATGGCATAAGCATTCGCGTCACAGCCGAATTTGATATTATTCGAAATGGAATCAGAAAACAGAAAAACTTCTTGGGTCACATAGCCTATCTGTGTCCGCAATTGAGCCAAGTCGAGCGAGCGGATATCCTGATTGTGGATAGTTACTTGTCCTTGCACAGGATCCATTAATCGTGGAATCAATTGCGCAATAGTTGATTTTCCGCTCCCTGTGCGGCCGATGATTCCGAGTGTCTTTCCGGGTTCAATGGTGAAGCTGACATCGTCAAGGGCTTTGATTCCACTGTCAGGATAAATGAAGGTAACATGTCTGAATTCAATTTTTCCCGATTGAAAATGGACAGCATGGGCGGGCTGCTGAATTTCAGGCCGCGTTCGTAAAAACTCATTGATGCGACCCTGACTTGCTTCAGCTTTTTGCACAAGGCTGGTTACCCAACCCACCACCGCGAAAGGCCACGTTAGTATGTTCACGTAAAACACGAATTGCACAATCACGCCGGGAGAAATTTCTCCATTCAACACCTTGTGGGTTCCGACATAAATCGTCAAAATGGTACTTAGTCCAACGAGAATAACAATGACCGGCAAAAAGAGCGCATCGATGCGAACCAGCTTGAGTTGCTTTTTGCGATAAGTGGCGCTTTCATCAACAAAGCCTTTGCTGTAATGCGCTTCTCTGCCAAAGGATTTCAAAACGCGAATCCCCGAAATAGTTTCCTGCACAATTGTGCTTAATCGCGATTGCTGTTGTTGCACCAATTCAGACTTCTTATTAATCGTCCGGCTGACGTAAAAAATAGCCACCATCATAAATGGAAGCGGGGAGAGTGTGTATAACGTCAACTCGACATCAATCTGCAGCATCACGATAGTGCACATCACCAGTAATACGCCAAGGTTCAGTGTGTACATCACCGCAGGTCCGATGTACATGCGCACGCGGTTGACATCCTCACTAATGCGATTCATCAAGTCACCGGTTCGATTGCGCTTATAGAATGCCAAATCCAACTCCTGGTATTTACTGTATACCTCATTTTTGAGATCATATTCTACATGGCGCGACATGACAATCAGAGCCTGTCTTTGGTAAAAAAGAAAGACTCCTTTTACGATGTACATCGCCAGGTATAGCAGGGCAAGTAACAAACCTATGCGCACCACGGTGCTCTGGAAGTTCTGTTGGTTGAGGACTACATCCGGTGTATCGGCTCCAACAAATTGGGTAATGTATGCAAAGCTTCCCGGTGCCGGAATGGATTGCTCTGCCGGAAAAGCTTTTTTGGCCTCCAATGCAGAGGCGAGAAAATCAATTCCGTCGCGAACCACCACAGGCGCATACACACTGAAAATATTGCCGAATGCAATCAGGATGAAACCCGCAAATAACCTCCCGCGATATTTCCAGAAGTACTTATTAAGATGTGCGAGTTCTTTCATGATGGGAGGCGCAGGCTAGAATTCAAAGTTCCAGGTAATGCTTGGCAATATCGGGAACAAACTGACCTGATAGGCTTTTACTTGAAACGCACCTGCCTGCAATTGGCCGTCCGTTCCGAAGTAAATGAAATAGGGATTCATTCGGTTATAGAGATTGTATACCGAGAAGTTCAGGTTGCTTGAGAATTTCTTCGGACGCTTGTCTTCAACGCTTTGCTCGAGTGTTTTTTTACTCTTACCTTGAAGTTTCCAGGTAGCCGAAATATCGGCGCGATGGTAGGGCGCCATGCGATAACTGTTGCGATCACCATAAACATCAATCACCCTGTTTTCATAGAAATAACGTTCTACCGGCAGCGTGATGGCATTCCCCGTGGCGTAAACAAAGACAAATCCTAAGTCTAATCGTGGGTGGATTTTATAACTGATCACTACACTCAAATCATGTCGACGATCCCAGCGCGTAGGGAAGGTTCGGCCTTCGTTGATGTCGGCGAAAGTGCGGGTTGTTTTAGACCAGGTGTATCCAATCCAGCCATTGAGATTACCCTTGGCTTTTTTAAGGAAAAATTCAGCACCGTAGCTTTCCCCTGATCCAAACACGAGCAAGTTGTCAATGTTGTCATTAATGGTTTGGTCAGGCTGAGCACCTTCTTTGTACTCCGTCTGATTGTCCATGGTTTTGTAATAAATCTCCATGCTGCTTTCCCATGTATTGTCTGAGAAATTTTTAAAGTAACCGATGCTATACTGTTCTCCGATTTGGGGTTTTAGCAACTCTGTGCTAGGAAGCCAGACGTCAGTTGGCAGCGAAGTAGGAGATAGACTGGTGAGATGAATGTATTGGTAGTTGCGCATGTAACCTCCTTTGATACTCGCACTTTTTCCCACACTCCATCGAAAGTTTAAGCGCGGCTCGAATCCACCATAATTCCCCACAACTTCTCCTTTGTCGTAGTTGATGGTTGTGGTGTTCACTTGTGAACCTAAAGCACCGTTCTCCGTGCGAATGAATCGGGTAAACGGACCTACATGCGCAAAATAAGAATACCGAATTCCCGCATTGATACTCAGCTTTTCACTGATGTCATACTCATCCAACACATATCCGGCAGCCTCATGAGAATAGAGGTGTGTCTTTTCACCCGTGTCAAATTCCGTGTCGCCGCTCTTCGCATAAACACTGTTGGGCTGAAAATCATGATGCGTGTAATCCACACCCCACTTGAGGCGATGGAGATAATTCGGGTAATAACTCCATTGAACCTTAGCGCCCAAGTCTTTAATGCCGCTGGATAGAGTGAATTCAAATCCTTCTTGTTTGGCGCCAAACGAAAACGCGTAATCAGTATAGGTTAGAATGGAATTCAGGAAAAGCTTAGGACTGATAACCCGATTCCAGCGCAACGTCCCCGTTGAATTTCCCCAAGGAATACGCGTGGAAAAATTCGTCTTCTTGCTGGCAAAATTGAAAACGTCGCGTCCGAAGTATCCGCTTAGAAACAGTTGGTCACGCGGCGATAACCGCCAATTCAACTTCGCATTGACATCGTAGAAATAGTAGCCCGAACCATATGCATTGGCCGTGGGCTTGATAAAAGGCTTCAACAACACATCGATATAGGTTCTGCGAGCACTAATGATGAATGAAGCTGTGTCTTTTTTGATAGGACCCTCGATGGTTAAACGTGAAGATATCGTTCCAATGCCGCCCTGCGCATGAAACGAACGTTGATTGCCTTCCTTGAGCGAAACATCCAGCACGGAGGCGAGCCGGCCTCCAAAACTAGACGGAATTCCTCCTTTAGTAAGCTCGAGATTCTTCACGGCATCGGCATTGAAGACGGAGAAAAAGCCGAACAAGTGTGATGCGTTATAAACAGTTGCGTTATCCAGCAAGACCAAGTTCTGATCAACTCCTCCGCCTCTCACATAAAACCCGGCATTGCCCTCTCCACTGCTTTTTACACCGGGTAGCAAGGTGATGGTTTTGAGAATATCGATTTCCCCGAGCAGCACAGGAAGCGTTTTAACCTGGTCCATTTCCAGTTCTATCTTACCAATGTCGGTGCTGCGGGTGTTGTCGTCCTTGTTGCCTTCAATGGTAACCTCATTAGCCTGCAGTGCGCTCGGCGAAAGAAAACGATCCAGTCGCTGATCACGCTGAAGATCCACCTGAACCTCCTGCATTTCATATCCAAGCAAACTGAATCGTATGGTCTGCTTGCCCTCCGGTAATGTTAACGAATAAAACCCATACAGATTCGTGCTTACTCCTTTCCCGGTTTCTACGCTCGATACAACAGCTCCAATCAGGTATTCTCCGCTATTGGCATCCTGAAGGGTACCGCTGAGGGTATATTGAGCCGTCTTGCTGCCGGGCTGTGCTTTCAGTGCAATTACAAGAAGTAGCGTGAGAACGGTAAGGACGGTTTGAGCGGTCTTGAGCATAATCAGGTCAGCGAAATTACATGCATTCGTTTTACAGGAGGGAAATCCTGACGAATGACAATCCTTCAAACCATCGAACGAGAAAATTGTTTGTAAAGCCCTGAGGCAAGTAATTTTGCCGCCCATCCATGATTAGCCGTTATCTCGCCATTTTTATTGTCTTGTATGCTATGCTTGGGCTGCCATTCCATGCTGCAGGTCAATACGAGCGTAAATCACTGGAGGCCGTTCGGGTCAGTCAAGTTCCGAAGATGGATGGACTACTCGATGATGCCTGTTGGCAAACCGCACCCGTTGCCGGCGATTTCATCATGGATACGCCAAATCCGGGTACACCGCTTACCCAAAAAACAGAGGTCAGAGTCCTCTACCATGATGATGCGATTTACATCGGGTTTATGTGCTTTGATGAAAGTCCCGACAGCATTTTGTATGAATTGTGTGGCCGCGATAAATCGTGCAACACAGACTTCGCCGGTGTCACATTCAGCTGCTATGCCGATGGGATTAACGGCTTCAAATTTTTGAGCTCACCCAATGGTGAACAATATGATGCGCGAGTCGACACCGAAGGCGAAGATGAAACCTGGAATGCTGTCTGGTATTCTAAGGCCAAGCGCACGCAAGATGGTTGGTCTCTGGAGTTGAAAATCCCCTTCGCAGCAATACGCTTTCCTAAACAGGATATCCAAGTTTGGAACATCAACTTCGAACGCGATATCCGTCGTCATCGCCATCACGGCAACTGGAATGGAGTTGACCCCATGGTTGCAGGGAAACTTACCCAAATGGGCACACTCACGGGAATCCGGAACATCGATCCGCCCCGACGAATCTTTCTGTTTCCCTATGCATCATCGTATTACAACACCGAAGGCAAGCCGGAAGGAGGCCGAACCAACTCTCTGAGCTACAACTACGGTCTGGATTTGAAACTGGGATTGAATGATGCCTTCACCCTCGATGCCACGCTCATTCCGGACTTTGGTCAAACTATCAGTGATCAGAAAGTCCTCAATTTGTCCGCATTTGAACTGCAGTTTTCCGATAACCGACAGTTTTTTACAGAAGGCACGGAGCTATTCTCAAGAGCGAACTTGTTCTATTCACGGCGCATCGGCTTTGAACTTCCCCTGCGATATTTCCAAGCCGAAAATGAGCTGACCGGCAATGAGATTATCGAATCCAATCCGGCTAAGGACCAAATCATCAATGCCATGAAGATTTCTGGTCGCAACAAAAACAAATTGGGTGTGGGTTTCTTCAATGCTGTCACGGCACCTTCAGAGGCCATTGCGCTGGATACCCTCACCGGTTTACGTCGAGGCATTAATACTTCATCACTGACTAATTATAACGTGACCGTTTTCGACCAAATTCTGCCCAATAATTCCTTTGTGTCGCTGATTCACACCAGCGTCTTACGTTCCGGTGGCGATTACGATGTGAACGTTCTGGGAACTGCTTTCGATATCCGCGATAAAAACAATGCATTCAGCGTTTCAGGCAGCGGTGCAGTCAATCGCAAATGGGGACCCGAATACGCTGCGGGCAACGCAAGCAGAAATGGATTTCGTCAGGATGTGGGAATCAATAAAATCAGTGGTAACTGGAATGCTTCTATCGGACAATGGGTCGAAACGGATACCTACGACCCCAATGATTTGGGCTTCCTACAAGCCAATAACTCCATCGGAGCCTGGCTCTTCAATAGCTACAGCATCTACAAGCCGTTCGGACGATTTAACCGCATGTGGAGCGACTTGAACGTCATGCTCGATTATCTCTATTTTCCAAGACATTTCTCCTCGCTCACCTTTGAAGGTAGCGGTGGTATCACAACCAAGAAGTTCAATACCTGGGGATTCAACGTTGATGGTAATCCCATTCGCGGCTATGACTTCTTTGAACCCCGCGTGTGGGGTCGATATTTTCGAACCTACTCCAATGTTATGACCTATGGTTGGTACAGCAGCGACTACCGGAAAAAACTGGCCATTGATATTGGCTCAGGCTATGGCTTCTACGCAGATCGCAATCGTTATCGCTACAACTTCCGGCTTGCCCCGCGTATCCGATTCAATAATCACTTGTTTCTGACCTATGTGTATAGCTTTCAAAGTCATTATAAGGACATCGGTTTTGCTTACGCTTTTGAAGATGAGGGAAGAACACGACCATTGTTCGGAACACGAGACGTTATTTCACATACCAATGTGCTCACGCTGAAGTATGCCTTCAATGCTTTTGCTGTGCTGAATACCCGCGTTCGTCACTACTGGGGATACACAAGATTTTCTAAGTTTCATGGCCTCACTGAAGAGGGCGAGTTGGCGCAGACCGATGTCACCGCGGCCAATCAGAACTTTAACACCTTCACTATTGACTGCATGTTTACCTGGATTTTCACCCCGGGCAGCGAACTCAGTCTGGTCTGGAAAAATGACATCACGGATTCCAATGAGCTTGTGCCTTCCAATCTGGCTGACGATCTTTCGTACACTTTTGCGTTACCCCAAAACAATAGCTACAGCATTAAATTGATTTGGTTTGTGGATTACCACGCCGTGCATGACTTGCTCGCGCGTGAGCAGCGAATTCGGAATTGATAACTTGAAAATCAGGCCTTTGATTTCTTGAAGTGCAATTTTTCGCACATCTTTACGTCCTCATGCAACCAATTCGATAGGCTATGAGTTTACAGAATATGAAGGAGCTTCAACCAATCATTGACGGGTGCTTGCGCGGTGAGCGTGCAGCCCAGGATCGGTTGTACAAGAAATTCTCTTCATTGCTCTACGGAATTTGCCTCCGCTATGCCCGCAACAAAATGGAAGCTCAGGACGTCTTGCAGGAAGTGTTCGTCAAAATCTATAACAACATTCAGAGTTACCACAATGAAGGAAGCTTCGAAGGTTGGTTGCGTAGAATAGCCGTTAATACTTCAATCACCAATTACCGTAAAAACCTCAAGCATGCCTACCAACAGGACGTGGATGAGTTGGTAAGAACTCATGATGAGCCGCTTCAATTTGAAGATCTTGAGTTCACTGCAGAGGAAATGATGCAATGCATCGATCGTTTGCCTATTGGCTACAAAACCGTTTTTAACCTTTATGTGATTGAAGGATTCATGCACAAAGAAATCAGCGATATGCTGGGCATCGATGTGAACACATCCAAATCACAACTTTCACGCGCTAAAACTCACCTGCAAAAGGGAACTGAAAAATATTGCAACCATTAAAATTCAAGAACATGTCTGAAGATCGTTTCTTCCAACAAGTGAAAAGTGTTATGTCCGACTACCAACCTGAAGTGCCGGGTCAGGTATATGCGGGTATGCGCAAAAAAATGTGGTGGTCTAACTTTTTGCGTTTCGACGCAACACGCCTCAACGTTTGGTACATTGCATTAGCTGTCGGCGCGACTGCTGCTCTTCTGGTCAATGTGAACACTCCATCTACCGCGGCAGCTGATAGCACGGTTGCTCCGAGCGTGCAACAAACCGAAGCAGTTATTCTACCTGCCGAAGCTCCTGCAACAAACACGATTGTTGCCGATGAAAGACAGCCTCAGATTGCGGTTCAAGCATCGGAGAAGAGTTCCGGTTCAGTAATGTCCTCTAATGGCGAAGCAACAAATCCTGCTGAAGTTTCCGTAACCACCGATGTTGCAGAAGTCGTTGAAGTAAAACAAACCGAACAGCCAAAAGGAGAGGAGCCTCAGCATATCAAATCGTCCGATTCCGAGGTTCAAGCTCCGGCTAAGTCCAACAAGCGTGGACTCAAAGTGAAAACATACTCCACCGACAACGAGAAAAAGTAAAAGCACCTTATTTTGCCGTTAGAATTCAATGACGTGCAAAAGGGATTATTAAACCAATTCGCTATTCTCCTGTGCTTTTTGACGTGCAACGCGCAGTTGTTCGGTGCTACCGAGTTTCTTAGTTTCGCTTCTACCGACACACTGATCATTGACGGCGACACAATCTTCATCGAACGTCAGGAAGGAATGTTAATCTCGGATTCAACGGGATTGAGCGAGCCCGGACCATCGCGTTTAAAACGCCCTCCGCTGCGCATCTGGAATGCAGCTATAGCAGCAGGTTTCAATACATCCCTTACAACTTGGGAATCGTTGACCAGCGACTTCCAATCACTGGACGAATTTCTGGGACGCAAAACACCTCCCAAATTAAACCCGCTGGTTGCTGCTGAATTTGGAGGACGATTCGCGGCTGTCCGCACCTCGGGAGGAACATTCGAATTATCAGTGAACACAGGCATAGCCTTGAATCAAGTGGTTTCATCCTTTACAACTGTCAGTGATTTCAACCAATTGGCGAAGGATAGCGTGCTTGGTTTTGGAACCGAGGCCAATGAATTGCTCGTCACCTATTTCACATTGACGAACCCACCCGACATAGGCGAAGTGGATACTGCCTTCATTGATTTGCAAGCCGCAGAAATTAAACTCAACACGCTGGATATTCCGCTGAAGTTACGCGTGACGCTCCAACCCAATGGATCCAATACACGCATGTTCCTGGAAACAGGCGTCATGAGAAGGCTGATTACGCAAACAGATTTCACCGGTAATTTGTTACTGCTCAATGAGCGCGGTGAATACCATCCCTTTCTGGCGGAAGATTTTATAACCAAACGCATACTTACACCTCACTTTGCTCTCGGTGTTGAAAGAAGAATTCCTCTGGGAAACCCGATTAATCAACAGTTCTATGCACTGGGTGCTTTGCTCTCCGCTTCACTTCCGGGGCTGACATGGAACAATAGCGCTGACCTTTCACTCGATGTTGGAAGCGTTAGCATTACCGCTTTCGCGCGATTCTTTTTTTGAACGAACAATTCCTACACGGATATTCGTTAAATTAGCAACTAGCAAAGTTGTATGAAATCCATTCTCCTCATAGTCGCCTGTCTGTTAGTCTTGAACCTTTCAGGACAATTGGTGAATGGTAGTTTCGAACAAATCAGCTCAATGCCTAATGGCCTTGGACAATGGCAACGCGCCATAGGTTGGACCAATGCAGGTAGTACTATGTCAACGCCGGATTTGTTGCATTATGATGCAGTCAACGCGTGTGACTTACCCGAAACATCTATGGGCTTCGTTCAGTCATTTGATGGCGATGCCATCATGGGATTGGCGGTCGCGCAACGACCAACGACTGACAAACGTGAATATATCAGCACGCAATTGAGTGCTCCGCTGCAAGTAGGGAAGCCCTATGCGATTGGGTTTCGCATGACGAATGGCCAACACCTTCCCACATCGCAATGCGGATTGGCTGTAAGTAAGCTTGGACTGCTTTTCTCGTTGAATGCACCTACCCAACAAGGAGAACAACCCCTTTTCGAAACTCCACAGTTGAAAATTGAATCGGTTGCTTATTCAGAAGAATGGCAAACGTACATTTTCACTTTTACTCCCGAGTTGCCTTATCGATTCATGACCTTCGGATTATTCGGTGATGACACCGGCACCACCTTTCAAGTGATGCGCGGCAACGATCCGGCTTATGCCTATTACTTCGTCGATTATTTTACGATTGATCCGCTTTTCGAAGAGCCCGGCCCACTCGATGGCGAAAAAGAAATCACCGGTAACGATCGGCCCGTACCTATCTACAGTCCGCAAGAAGGAGAGCGTGAGTTTTTTGTTCCCAATACCTTCACGCCAAACGGCGACGGAAATAATGATGCTTTCCAACCCGTTGCTCAGACGATTGAATATTGGACGTATGAAATTTATAGTAGCTGGGGTGATCGCGTTTACGCGGGCGACCGCTATTCAACAGGCTGGGATGGAACGCACGCCGGTAAATTCTGTCCGGCAGGAAGTTACGTTTGGCAAATCTCTTACACCGTGCAAGAGCCTAATCGTAAACCACGCCGAGAGGATGTGCGTGGCCTGATTCATTTGGTGCGATAATCACATCGCTGCGGCGCGCAGCATTACATTTGTTGTATGAATTGCATTCAACGTTACGGTGCGCGGTATCGTCCTCACAATAAGCTAATCACGGCTTTTACCGAGAACCCGAAAAGCGTTGAACGGTGGCTTCACTATACCTCCAATTTCGATGGGCTGGAAAGGGCGATACAACACCGAAAGTCGAAACCAACAGATACTGCTATTCTGGCTCGAGTTCTACGGCATCAGTATGAAGGATTGTCGATGGCACCTGCTGTGAAGCAGAATCTGGATGCATTTGCCGCAGGAAAGGCCCTCACCGTTACTACCGGTCATCAATTGTGTCTATGGGGTGGACCGGCGTATTTCATGTACAAGATTATTAGCACTATTAGTCTTGCCCGTGCGATGCAAGCGCGTCATCCAAAGGATTTCATTGTACCGGTATTCTGGATGGCTTCCGAAGATCATGATAAAGAGGAAATCGCACATTGTTACATACAGGGAAAGCGATTTGATTGGCACACTGATCAAACAGGACCTGTAGGTCGTTTTGCGAACGGGGGTATTCAAGATTTCATCGATGAATGTAGCGTGAGTTTGAAAATCGCCGGCGCTGAAGAAAACCTAATCCATATCTTCACGAAAGCTCATAGCAGAGCTACATTGGCTCAAGCAACACGCGATTGGGTCAATACATGGTTTGGAGAAAATGGACTAATCATCATCGATGCGGATGATGCAGATTTGAAATCGCTGTTCAAGGACGTGATGCTGGATGAGGTGCTTAATCAGCCCACAGTTCAAGCAGTAAATGACACGAGCGTTTCACTGCAACAAGAAGGGTATACGGTTCAGGTAAATCCTCGCGAAATCAATCTGTTTTACTTGACCGCCTCCAACCGATTGCGCATCGAAAGGGACGCCGATGGTTGGATAACCCATGATCACAGTGTGCGTTGGTCCAAGGCGGAGATCACGAATGAAATCGAGGAGCATCCTGACCGATTCAGTCCGAACGTCATTTTGCGTCCGCTTTACCAGGAACGAATACTTCCCAATCTCGCTTATGTCGGAGGTCCCGGTGAGATAGCTTACTGGCTTCAATTAAAAGCGGCTTTTGAAAAGCACAAAATCGCATTCCCTGTGCTTTTGCTGCGTGATAGCGCACTTATCATCACGCCTGCGATGAGCAGACGGATGACGAAGCTGGGTATTTCGGTAGATCAATTATTCGAACCACAGGATTCCGTGCTCACCGCGATCATCAACTTCGATGAGACACTGTTGGATGCAGAGGCAACGGATTTGCAAGAACTGTTCGCCCGCGTTTCCGAAAAACTTTCTGAAGTTGATTCAACCTTGACTGCCGCTGCGGCAGGAGAAGCTAAACGTGCAAAGGATGGTTTGGAAAACCTGAAATCCAAAGTAAAAAAGGCCATCAAGATTAAACAGGAGGCAAAGGTGAATCAACTCACTACCCTTTGGAATGAAGCTTTTCCGGATGGTCAGCCACAAGATCGCAGTGCGAATTTCTTCTCTCTTGCAGCAGGAAAGGAACGCGAGATCACAGAACAACTGCTGAGTGTCTTCAATCCGTTGGAAAATAAATTGATCATCCTGCAAGCGGAGTCTTCACCGACGGTCTAAAAAAGACTGCAGCAAAATCGCGGCACTGATCATATCCACGTTGCCTTTGTCTTGCCGATCTGATTTTTTCATGCCTGAAGTGAGCATGGCTTGCGAAGCCATTTTGCTGGTGAACATCTCGTTTTCACGGTGAATAGTGAGCTGCGGAAATCGCTTCGATAAACTCGCTACAAACTCCAA
>JBKCDO010000265.1:0-4347 GCA_046304755.1 Flavobacteriales bacterium | reverse complement strand
GTCCCACTCAACGGTATACTCATGAAAACCTGTGACAGGTGTCACGATATTTCCTGTATTGTATGTCCAACCACCATTGCTCCAATGAGTGGTTCCGTAAATTTTTGTCTCATTGTTAATGTGCTCCATGATATCGATTTCACCACAAGAAGGCCATGACACCTGATCGATATTCGCACCCAACATCCAGAAAGCCGGCCAAATACCCTGCCCCAGAGGCAACTGCAGACGGCCGGTCACCCGTCCATACTTGAAACTGAACTTATTCTTCGTAATCAAACGCGCGGAAGAATATTGTTGTCCGGGAGGGCCATCATTGCGTGCAACGATGTGCAACTGACCATCGCTAAACTGAACGTTATTGGGTGTCCCAGTATAATATTGCCATTCGTTGTTGCCCCAACCGCTTGCTCCTATTTCAGGAGTCCACTTTGTTGGATCCAATGACGTACCGTTGAATTCATCCGACCAGGTTAAATTCCAGGGAGAAGACACGCAGGCAGCAGATGAAGTCAGCTGGCAGGTCACTACCTGCCCACTGGTCAAGTTCGCAGTGGTGTACGTAGAAGAATTGGTTCCCACATTCTGACCATTCACCTTCCACTGATAACTTGGATTTGCGCCTCCGTTGGTCGCTTGAGCGGTGAAAGTCACCGTCGCTCCCTGACACAACGGGTTGGAAGTGGACGCTGTAATGGCAACACTCGGAGTTATCGGGGCCTCACGTATCACTTGAATGGTATTGGAAACAACGGGGCTGTTGGTACTACAACCGGCACCGCCATTCAACCTGCAACTCACTTGATCCCCATTTTGCAAGGCTAAACTAGTGAGCGTCGCACTGTTGGTTCCGACGTTCACACCATTCACTTGCCACTGATAAACGGGTGCCGACGATACATTCGAAGCAGTTGCCGTGAAAATCAATGCTGTTCCTTCACAACTCGGGTTGGTTCCCGATGTGAGCGCTATCTGAATGGACGGTTGTGGTCCGGAAGATGTTCCCGGTGAATCGCAAGAACCCCAGCACACCACAGGTAGCGTTTGTGTCTGCGATACATTGATGAATCGATTGGTGAAGCTCCCGGTTGTCATCGTGCACGATGAACCCGGCACCAGATTTTCTGCACCGACCCAGTTGTCGTATGAAAACTTATACTCATATAATCCGGGAAGCAACGTAGTTGTTGCTGTCCAGATTTGATCACCATCTGCATCACTCATCGGCAGACAGTTCCCACACCAACCATTGAAATTACCGCTCACGTAAGGTGTTGTGAAACCTGAAACAGAAGCCATGCTTACCTGAAACGTCACCTGATAATTCGTGCAGGACGTACAAGACCCCCAGCATACAACAGGTAATACCGTATTGGCACTTACATTAAGCGTTCGATTCGTGAATTGACCTGTAGTCGCGGTGCATGAAGCACCAACGGGTAATGTCTCTTGTTGTGACCAGTTATCCGCCGAAAACTTGTATTCAAAATACCCTTGAGGCAAACTGATAACCGCTTCCCATATGCCGTCACCATTGCTATCGTTCATGGGGTTACAACTGCCACACCAACCGTTAAATGTACCATTAACCTCGGGTGTGGTGTATCCTGAAACGCCGGTCATGTCTAAACGAAACGTGACATTATAGGCCGATGCGTTTTCAACGATAACACAAAACAGCACCAATAAAAAAGTAGATGTAAATTTCATAGAAGTGGTTTATTGTCAAATATACAATAACGACTTTCAAGCGTTGATGAACGCTCAAAATATTCAACGTAAAGTATCCATCTATTCCTAGAAAAAAAGAACGTCCGGGAAATTCCCGGACGCTCCTCTTTGATTTGTTTGGTTAATCGGATATGCCTTAGCGGTTGGTCACAATAACCTTTTGGTTGATATAACCTTCCGCAGTTGTTCCTTGTAAGAAGTAGAAGCCTGTGCTCAAACCTGATACTTCAAAACTGAAATTGTTCGAAGCATTCAATCGTACCACTTCGATCAGCTGTCCCATTCCATTGAGCAAGTACAACTCAGTTGCTTCTGCTGAACGAATAAAGAAGGTACCATCGTTCGGATTCGGGTAAATGGCGATTTCATCGGCACGCACCGTGTTATCCACCGCACCTTCTTCCTGTTCCTCCATGCAGGTAAGCAAGGTCAATGCTTTGCTTCTTGCCGCTGATTGTCCGCAGGCATTCACGCCACGCACCGTCACACTTCCTGCTGCAGTTCCCCAATTGCACGTCATGCTCGTTGTGCCCTGTCCTGCCGTAATCGAAGCTCCCGTTGGAACCGTCCATGTGTTGGTTACACCCGTTACAGCCGGTGTGGTGAAGTTCACCCCTACCTGCGAAGGACATACCGACGCAGGACCGGTAATGCTCGCCGGAGTGGCCGGTAAGCGGGTGAGTGACAACGTACGGGTGATACTTCCACCACAGCTGTTCACGCAAGCAACACTCAACGTGCCCGTTGTGAAGGTGCTCGGGATATTAATCGTAACCGTATTCAAGTTGCTTGAAACAATTGTACAACCAACAGGAGCTGTCCAGTTGTAAGTCACGGCTCCATTCACAGCAGCAATCGTGTAAATGAACTGACCACCACCGCACAGGTTACTCGACTGGCCGCTAATCACTGCTGTGGTCGTCGGATTCTTACTCACTGTGAGTGAGCGCACCGCACTTTGTCCGCATGAACTCACCGCACGAACCGTGAGTGACCCGCTTACAAACGCCGATGCATAAGAAACCGTAACCGTGTTTGTTCCCTGACCTGCAGTGATTGTTGCATTCGTTGGAGCTGTCCAGAGGTAACTGGATGCACCCGGAACTGCCGTAATTATATAAGTTAGAGAACTGCCGGGACATACGTTCGTCGATTGACCACTAATGGTTCCCGGTGTCGCCGGAATATTATACACCGTCAATGTTCGTGTTGTGGTTCCAAGCCCTGCGCAGTTTTGTGAACGGACCACAACATTACCGCTCGCACCGAAGTTAGAAGCAAATGCGATTGAAACAGTTTGAGTGCCTTGACCGGACACAATGGTCGCGTTAGTCGGGGCTGTCCACTGATAGCTCGTAGCCGCAGCCACAGTAGCGCACGTATAAGTCTGAGTTGTTCCTGCACAGACCCCTGATATTGGACCCGTAATCGAAGCCGGTGCACCGGGGACAGAGGTCAAGGCATACACAGCGCGTGAAAATGAAGAACTTGTTCCACACAAGCCAACAGCACGCACCGTGAGATTTCCCGTAGAATAGCCTGAGTTAAAGCTCAGGGTTATACTGTTCGTAGTTGAACTACCGGTAGCTCCAACAGGTAGTGTCCATAAGTACGAGGTCGCTCCGGCAACAGCAGGAGTCGTAAATACAATACCTGAAGAGTTACGGCAAGCACCATAGGGACCATCGATAGCTGTTGGAGCAGCCTGAACCTGATTGTTGTTTCCGACAGTGTATGAAGCACTCTGCGAGCAACTTCCTGAGGTAACTGTAACTGTATATGTTCCCGCAGCCAAATTCGAAAGATCCTGAGAGGTAGCTCCCGTGTTCCAGCTATAGCTGTAGGTGCTTCCTCCACTGACAGATAAGTCAATGCTACCATTGTTTGAGGCAGTGCATGATGTATTGGTTGTTGTCGCACTGAGCGACAAAGCACAGCAGTTTTCATTCACCTGCCCATTACAGTTGTCATCGATAGTATTCGAGCATACCTCAGATACGCCGGGATTAATTGCACTGTTCGCATCATCGCAGTCAGTGCTGTTGCTCACATAGCCTGACGGCTGAGTGCAAGCCTCGGTGCTCGAAGCTGCATTACCATAACCATCGCCATCGGTGTCGGCATAATAAGTATTGCCCACACCTTCGTTGATTTGACCGTCGCAGTCGTCATCCACCGTGTTGCATACTTCTGTCGCCGCAGGATTGATAGCGCTGTTGTTATCATTACAATCAGAGCTATTGCTCACATACCCTGAAGGCTGAGTGCAAGCCACGGTGCTCGAAGCTGCATTACCATATCCATCACCATCGGTATCAGCGTAGTATGTATTGCCCACTCCTTCGTTGATTTGACCGTCGCAATCATCATCCACCGCGTTGCAGACTTCTGTTGCAGCAGGGTTGATAGCGCTGTTAGCATCGTTACAGTCAGAGTTATTGCTTACATACCCGGAAGGCTGCGTGCAAGCCACAGTGCTCGAAGCCGCATTACCATAACCATCGGCATCGGCATCGGCGTAATAGGTATTGCCAACACCTTCGTTGATTTGACTGTCACAATCATCATCTACCGCGTTGCATACTTCTGTCGCTGCAGGGTTGATAGCGCTGTTGG
>JBKCDO010000264.1:0-5566 GCA_046304755.1 Flavobacteriales bacterium | reverse complement strand
ATACCTCAACGACTCGATTGCAACAAGCAGCAAGCCGCGTGAGAAAGTAATTCTGGACGCAAATTTCTTAGACCGATGAGTGCACCTCGCCAACACACGCTCGCCAATGTGGATTGGTTGACCGTAATCGTCTACGGAATTTTTGTGATTTTCGGATGGATGAACATTTACAGCGCCGCGGTTGTGGACACCAATCCAAGTCCTTTCGACATCTCTCAGGAATACGGAAAGCAATTCATGTTCATTGTCATCAGTGGATTCCTTGCCTTTCTCGTGCTTTACATGGAGGGTGAATTCTTTAACAAGTTTGCGATAGTCATTTACGGAGTCTTCATCCTACTGCTGCTGCTGGTGCTGGCTGTAGGAACCACGGTCAATGGCGCTAAAGCATGGATACAAATCGGAGGCTTCGCATTGCAGCCGGCGGAGTTTGCCAAGATTGGTGTGGGATTGATGCTGGCGAAATACATCTCCAACACCAAGACGAAGTTCAACAGTTGGATGCCGCGTTTTATGGCAGGTTTAATTATTGGAATCCCTGCTATTCTTATCCTGTTGCAACCGGACGTTGGGTCTTTGCTGACGTTTGTCGCCTTCATTCTCGCGCTTTACCGCGAGGGGCTTTCAGGTAACATTCTCATCATTGGACTTGGAGCCATCGTGTTTGGGGTGTTGAGTATTATCACCGGCTTCAATCGCATTACTTATCCGTATTTCGGTGAGCAGAGTGGAGTTTTCATTCTCATGTCCATTGTATTTGTGTTGGGCGTCATCTTCATGTTTCTCATCCGAAACTTTGTCGTGCCGAGAAATCGCCGCAAAATGTATCTCATCACCTTCTTGTCTACAGCTGCAGCGATTGGCTTCAGTTATTCGGTGAACTTCCTCGTGGATGGCGTCCTTCAGAAGCACCAGAAAACACGCATCTATGTGACGCTTGGTTTGGAGGAAAAGGAGGAAGACCGTGAGGGAATGCTCAGTGATGCGGAAACAGCTGATGCCGCTTTAATGACCACGAAGAAAAAGGATGATCCCGGTTACAATGCGCGCATGGCCAAGATAGCCGTGGGCAACGGAGGTTTAATCGGGCAGGGTTATATGAAAGGTCCAATGACGAAAAACAAGTACGTTCCTGAGCGTTGGACCGACTTCATCTTCAGTGTTATTTCGGAAGAATGGGGCTTTTTCGGAAGCATGTCGGTTGTGGCGCTATTCGTTTTTCTCATCGTGCGCATCATCAACATGGCGGAGCGCCAGCGGTCACAGTTCTCGCGCATTTACGGTTATTGTGTGGCATCGATTTTCTTCCTGCACTTGCTGATCAATGTCGGGATGGTTATTGGTCTTGCACCGATTATCGGAATTCCACTGCCTTTTATGAGTTATGGCGGTTCATCACTCATAGGTTTCACCCTATTACTTTTCATCTTCCTGCGCTTGGATGCAGAGCGTTTGAGTGTGTTCCGCTAATCTGCGAACGATTGCCGGAGGATTCTAAACAAAAAATCAAAATGTGATGGATGCTTAGCCGCGGAGCTTCTCGCGAATTTGCTGCATGAATTTCGAAGGAAAAACGAAGTTGTTCAGCGCGTCATTTTCCGTATGCAAAATCTCCTGCTTGTTGCCTCGCCACGATAATTCTCCTTGATAAATGAAATTGATGTGGTCTCCTGTTTCGAGCACAGAGTTCATGTCGTGACTGATAACCACCGTTGTCGAATTGAACTCGTAGGTGATTTCACGGATGAGATTATCAATAACGATAGCCGTTTGTGGATCGAGTCCTGAGTTGGGTTCGTCACAAAAGAGATAGCGCGGATTCATAGCGATGGCGCGAGCAATTCCTGTGCGCTTTTGCATTCCACCTGAAAGCTCGCTGGGATACAATTTGTTTTTACCCTCGAGATTGACGCGCTTCAAGCACACATTCACGCGATCGAGCATTTCACTTTTGCTCATCGAACTGAACATCTGCAGTGGGAAGAGGATATTCTCTTCAACATTCAACGAACTGAAGAGTGCACTTCCCTGAAACAGCATGCCCATCTCTTGGCGAATGTCTTTACGATCCCAGCGATCAAGCACCGTGAAGTTTCTGTTGTCAAAGAAAATTTCCCCTTGATCGACTTCCATCAGCCCAACGATGCATTTGGTGAGTACTGACTTTCCCGAACCACTTCTTCCGATGATGAAGTTGACTTTACCGGGATGAAACTCCACACTGACATTTTTCAGCACCTGATGGCCCGCAAAACTCTTCGATATGTTCTTCACCTCTATCACAGGAGCAACAATTGGGTGAGGATGTAATTCGCTACAAGAATCAGCACCATACTATACACGACGGCACGTGTGCTGCTGGCACCAACTTCCCGAGGCCCTCCGCTTGTGTAAAAACCATGATAGGCCGAGACGCTGGTGATGATGAAAGCGAAGAAAAATGTTTTGATGAGCGAATAACTCACTTGCCACATTTCAAACGAGTACTGCAAGCCATATTCAAAGTCGTTTAACGAAATCACTCCGGCCGTGAGACCCACAAACGCACCCCCTGCCATACCCAAGAACATGGAGAGAATCACCAAGAAGGGAAAAATGAAAAGCGCAGCGACAATTTTTGGAAGGATTAAGTAGCTGGCCGAGTTTATTCCCATGATTTCCATGGCATCGATTTGCTCGGTAATGCGCATGGTTCCAATTTCGGATGCGATATTTCCGCCCACTTTTCCTGATAGTATCAGGCATACGATGGTAGAAGAAAACTCCAGAATCATGGTTTGTCGCGTGGTAAAACCAATAGTCCAGCGCGGAATCCATCCACTATCAATGTTGGCTGCGGTTTGCAGCGTAACAACAGCACCCATAAACAACGAGAGCAACGCCACAATGCCCAGCGATTGCAAGCCGATTTTATCCACTTCCTGAATGATCAGTTTCCAATAAATCTTGCGCTTCTCCGGCTTGGTAAAGGTGCTTACCATGAGCAGGAAGTACTTGCCGATATGGAAATAAACAGATGACATTCACAGCAAACTTAAGGTTCCCGCCTGCTGATTCACACGCAAAACAGTCGGACTATGCACAGTGAAAAGTGAATGAGTAAGGACGTTATTTCCGAAATGCCGAACGCAGGTACTCCAGTATAAACGGGATGAGATAGGACCCGAAAAGTCCGACCGGATAAAACAGGCGACTCGCAATTGACTCAGGCTGCGGCCATAAGGTTAAGGAATACAAACTGAATTTCATGATAAATAAACAGCAGGTCAATAGTCCAAACCAGCCTCCCAGAGGCCAGCGATAGTCTTTTTCGGCAGCGTAAATCAGGTATTTCAAAAATGGCGAGGCGCTCCAAATCCAGCCGGAAAAGCCGACCGTTAAAAGCAATGAATAGAGCACAGTGTCTGTCATGGAACCGCTTATCTTCGCAGGTATATCCCGGCGAAACTATGGCATCGAATATAAAAAGGACACTTTTCGCGTGTTTAATCGGATTGGCAATAGCCTCTTGCGCTTCCAATAAAAAGCGCCGTTGCAATACATGTCCGAAATGGGAAGACCGCATCGAATGGACCTCTGAGGCCTCGGTTTATGAAGAACAGCACCAATCTGGAAGCCGCCCTTAAGCCATTTCTTCCTGAGGAAGCATTGGAACTCGCGTGTGAGAAACTCCGCGCTTACCCTCATCATTTGGTCATTACCGAACCCCGTTCCACCAAACTGGGTGATTTCACAGCCGACCCAAAAGGCAATCGACACGTGTTAACGGTCAATGGAAATCTCAATAAATACGCCTTCCTCATCACCTTGATGCACGAGCTGGCGCATCTCATTACTTACCTAGAGCATCGCGATCGGGTGAAGCCTCATGGAGCGGAATGGAAGGGATTCTTTAAACAAACCCTCGGACCGTTCCTGCGCAGAAACGTTTTTCCGGATGACATTGCCAAGGCCATTGCTTCCTATTTGGCAAACCCGGCAGCCTCGACGTGCGCAGATATTCACTTATCCAAAACACTCGCGCGCTACGACCGCAAAAGCCATCCGGATATTCAGTTATTGGATGATATTCCGCACAACTCCCGCTTTGTCTATGGCCGTGATCATCGGGTATTCATTAAAGGGGAACGACTCAGAACACGTTATCGCTGTTTTGAAGAAGGAACCAAGCACGAATATTTATTCAGTCCGCTGGTGAAAATCAAGCACATCAAGTAGGCGCAAAAAGAAAGCCATCCGAACGTCATCGAATGGCTTCCTCTATATACTTGATGTAATTTAGTTCCGCTGAAGTTTCAAAGTCTTCGTCTTACCGTCAACTCCGGTAATTCGAACCATGTAGATGCCACGTTTGAGATTTTCTACCGGTATCTCCACGAACTGGCAACCTTCGTCAGAGGATTGATGGGTTTGTGTAAAAATGGCTTTACCGGTAAGGTCCATGACACTGATGGTGAACGATTCCGTCATGGACTCATCGAAAACAAGTTCAACGCGTCCGTCCATTCCAACAATGTGGGCTGAAGAAATTGGGTGCTGCGTACGCTCTTGTGCCACGGCTGCGGAGCAACCGAACACAACAACAAATACGAGCATCGCGTAAAATTTCTTCATAGGTTCTGTTCTGTCCGTTATAACACTTACGTACAACGAGGCCACAAAGATACGTTAAAAACCAAGTTTATCAACAATAAATGGCTAATAAATCTAAAAGGACTCAGAACTGAAACCTCAACTGGAGGTGGATGTCAGACTTGATGACCTCTGTGGGGTCGGCTGTCTCTGCCGTAATTTCTCTCGTTTGATCATAGAGAAAAGCCCCGTAACGCGCCCAAAAGTCAATGCCCCTGGCCACATCAACCTTGATCATACCGTAGATGCGCGACCCTCTGCCGTAATAGGGTAAAATGCTGAAGGCATACAGAACGTCATTTTCGTAAGCATAAATCCGCGTGTTCCAATCCGGTGAATCCATGAGCGCATAGCGCAATGAATAGGTAATTCGCGAACCAAGGCGTTTGTAATTGATATCCTGATAAACCATAAACCCGCGGGAACTTCCTGTGCTGTTTTCGTAGAACGACCATTCGGCACGAGTGCGCATCTGTACGTTCGGATGTGCCTGATACGCCGCATGGATACGCCAATTCTGTTGCAGCAACGGCTGTGGCGAGGTGATGTAGGCCTCATCTCCGGTTACGTTTTGCACATTTTGACGACGACGGTATCGGAGGTATATCTCGTTTTTCTTGTCGGGTTTATAGTTCAACTGCGCGAGATAGTCCTTAGCCAGACTTGGAGCATCAACCCGATAACGCAGCCACGGGTAGCGAATGAGATCGGCATAGGCGGTGAGCGTGACTTTTGAATTCAGGTTGGCCTGAATTCCCGTGTAAAGCGCGCGCTCATTGGAAGCGGTCAGGCTGTTTTCTCCGAAAACATTGGCCTTGGTGTTCTGAAAATCTTTACCGAAATGCCGATGCACCGCACTAATTGTCAATCGAGGATGCACCGCCGCTACGAGTCCGTTGATCATGGAAAATCCACCATTCTGACTACGAGAGGC
>JBKCDO010000263.1:0-4759 GCA_046304755.1 Flavobacteriales bacterium | reverse complement strand
GTAAATGGCCGTCGGGTGTTTACCATTTGCACATTGGATCGGAACAGATGAACCGAATTCACGCATTGAAGGTTTATATCCCATGAGTGAAACATTGCAAGCCAGAAGTAATAGCCGCCGAGAATGGCTCTTTGTTTTTCTCGCCGGTTTTTTTGTGACCAATGCAGTAACGGCGGAGTTAATTAGCAACAAACTTATTGATATCCCTCTCACGTTTTCCTTCTTTGGTAGCGAAATGGGACCATTCGTTACGGTAGTCGGTGTGTTGCCATGGCCGCTGGTTTTCATCTGCACCGACTTGATCAATGAGTTTTACGGGAAGAAAGCGATTCGGCGTTTATCGTGGATGACTGCGGCACTTATCAGTTATTGCTTCATCATGGTTACTGTTGCCCTTGCTATTCCGGCCAATACGGCCATATCGCCCAATACAGCTACAGATGCGGAGTTCACCAAAGTGTTTGGTCAGAGCCAGTGGGTGATTGTAGGCAGTGTCTTTGCCTTCATGTTTTCGCAATTGCTGGATGCGACCTTGTTCGCTTGGATTAAGCAGAAAACAGGAAATCGCCACATCTGGCTGCGCAGCACGGGAAGCACCGTAGTATCACAGTTGATCGATTCTTATATTGTCATCTACATTGGATTCATTCTGCCCGGGGCGTTGCCGATGTCAGCATTCTGGGAAATCGCACCGACGAACTATGCCCTGAAACTACTCATCGCCATTGCCCTAACACCACTCATTTACCTCGGGCATTTTGTGGTGCGTCGCTACCTCGGAGAGCATCGGTTAGAATCGGAATCCGGCCGATAACATTACTTGAGTGACTTTGTCTTGCAGGGAAGCCGGTTGCACCAGCGCAGGATCATACAAGAAATAGGTAGATCGGGTCATCGATGTGCGAAGTGCCAAGTCTGCAAAGAAATGATCATCGCGATAACCAAGACCAAACGCCACACTGTGCAAAGGGGCATTGAGCGCGCCCGCGTCATCGCTCAGGGGATTGCGCATAATGCCATAGCCCGCGCGTGCATAGTATGTGCTTAATATGCGGGATTCCAAACCAAAGCGCACTGCTGTGGACGGACGAAAGATGGCTTGAAAGAGTTCGTTCTCTGCGGCGTAGTTGTAAGAATTCTCGGCCGTGCCTTGCATTTTCACGGTTGAAAAATCGGAACGCTCGAGGTCGAGCGTGAGCATGCCGTATTTTCCAATAACGCCTGCAACTCCGAAGGTACTGCGTGCCGGAAGTCTCAGGATGTAATCCGAGAGTAATTCCGGCGACTCCGAGAAGTAACTCAGGAATCCGAGTTTGGAAGAAGCCGAAGTGGAATAGATGTCTTGCAGATACATTGCAGTCTTGCTTCTGTGCGACGCAGAAAGGCGGATGTTATCATTCACCTTGTATAAGATTCCGAATTGTGCAGCAAAACCGGTGGCGGAAGTAACCAAATCTTCATTGAAGGAAACTTCATTCACGCGATTTTCAGCCGAATAATTTTCCGAGTAGTCTGAGATTTCAGAGAAATAAACACCAACGACATTGATGGATACACCGAGGTATAGGTTGTCATCCAAGTTGGTTGCTATAGCAATGGAGGTTTCACTCTGGCGCCCTTCGCGTGTGACTTGCTTGCGCTGGCGAGCCAATCCTGAAGTAGCGGGCACATAGTAACTTCCGGATTCATCTGCAGGGTCAATGCCATAAACATCATATGCCGGACCGGCACTGAAGGGTAGGGTAGTGTAGAGTTCATCCGGCGCAATGCCATTGGCTTGCAAGGCGAACTGTTGCATGAGCGACGTTTCAGCTTCGCCTTCTATGGTAAAGGATTGATAGAAGTTATTCGTCTTGGCATAAGCAACCCCGTAATTAATACTCTTGATGCGGGGATTGCGCGTGGAGCGCGTGGCCGTGAATCCGGCGTTAGCAAGATTGAGCCGTGATTTTAAATGTTTGTTCTCCTCGCCGGTGTAGGAGGTTGTGATGAGATGATTATCGTGAGACAGGGCCGCTTCCATGCTCGTGCGCTTGTAAACACCGATGCCGGCCGGATTTCCGAAGTAGGAGCTTAAATCAGCGCCAACTGCACTGTACGCGCCATTCATTCCCAAGCTACGGGCACTGCGCGCCGGTTCAGCAGAGGAATAGCGCAATGCTTCAATCTCATTCTGACCCTTCGCTCTTGCCTGAAACAGCAAGCCTACGAGCGTCATGATGACGGTAAGGCGAATGCGCATAACCAAGATTATTTGCGTCGTGGACTATTGGTGCTGCCACCTCCGCCGCTTGAACGATTCGGGCTTGGACTCGATGAAGGCGACGAGCTTCGCGGTGGCGAGGACTCGCGACCGGTTGAACGGGGTGCCTCATAGCGTGGACGTTCTGTGGGCTCATCACGATCAAAGGATGAACTGCGTGAAGGCGCTTTGCGGCCGGTGTCCGGTTTTTTGTCAGTGCCTGTTCTTCCCGGTTTAGATGGTGTAGTTGCACGCGCCGGGGTTGTGTGGAATCCCGGCTTTGCGCGAGGCTCTTCATTGCGCGATGGTGCCGATGGAGTATAGCTTCGCGAAGGTTGACGAATCACCGTCGGTTTGTGTGTGGTGGAAGGTAGTTTTGTAACCGATGGCGTTGCAGGTGCTGTTACACCTGACGGTTGATTGCCGATAGTCTCTTTAGATGCTTCATTCAAGCTGTTCACATAAGTGTGAACGTCGTCTTTTTTAATTCCGCTGTAGAAAACATTTCCCGTATAGGAGGAATTGTTGGCCCCCAATGAGGAGATCGGATTACGAGGTCCATAAACGATGTTAGAGGGTTGGTCAGAGGTTCCGCCGTAATACCCGCCCCATCCGCTGTTGTAATAGTTGTATGGACTATACCACGGGTTGTATGCCGGGCTGTTGTAGTAATAAGGCGAATAATAGGGGGTATACCAGGAGTTGTAGGGCGAATAGAAATTGGAGCAGTAGGGGTTATAACCGAAGCCCATGCCGTATTGCGTGTAGTATCCGCTATAAGGGCTCCAGCCGATTCCGACCATTGGGCTATAGGGATTCCAATAGCTGCCATAATTGTAACTCCCGAAGCCTGAACCATAACCGGAATTACATCCCCACGGGTTGGCGCCATAGCTATTGTAACTGTTATAGCCGTTGGGAGTGTATACGGGAGGGGCGGTGTAATTCGGATCGTAATAGTCGTCTGATGTTGCAGGTGTACTATCATTAGCTGCGAGCTGTGCTTCATCATCCACCAACGCAAAATCGGAGATGTAGGTGTCATTGTCCGACACGTAGGCGTCATCGCTTTCATAGGCGCCCTGTGTGGCGTATTTACTCTGCGTGCATGAAGCGAGTGTCGTGATGACGCAGGCAAAAAACAGATAACGAATGTTCATGGCTATGGGATTTTTCTCGGCCGTATCAAACATAGTGCAAAGATGAGTGTGCAGGTTAACCCGCGTCAAAGTTTTAACTGATCTTTCCCTAAATTCGCGCACCCAAAAATTCAAAACCTATGGCCGATAAACTAACCCCACGCGCAACCGATTATTCGAAGTGGTACAATGAACTCGTGATCAATGCTGACCTAGCAGAGCACAGCGCCGTGCGCGGTTGTATGGTCATCAAGCCCTATGGTTTTGCGATTTGGGAAAAGATGCGCGACGCGCTCGACAAGATGTTCAAAGACACGGGGCACGTGAACGCTTATTTCCCGCTCTTCGTTCCCAAGAGTTTTTTGGAAAAAGAAGAAGGTCACGCGGAAGGATTTGCTAAGGAGTGTGCGGTGGTAACGCACTACCGCCTGAAGGTTGATCCCAATGAGAAGGGGAAGTTGATGGTTGATCCTGATTCCAAGCTGGAGGAGGAACTCATTGTGCGTCCTACCAGTGAAGCGATTATCTGGAATACCTACAAAGGTTGGATTCAGAGCTACCGCGATTTGCCGATTTTGGTGAATCAGTGGGCGAATGTGGTGCGCTGGGAAATGCGCACGCGTTTGTTTTTGCGCACAGCGGAATTCCTCTGGCAAGAAGGTCATACGGCACACGCTACTGCACAGGAAGCGATTGAAGAGACACGCAAAATGTTGGACGTCTATGCAGAGTTTGCGGAAAAGTGGATGGCCTTGCCGGTTATCAAGGGAAGTAAGACCGAAAGCGAGCGATTCGCAGGGGCTTTGGATACCATGTGTATCGAGGCATTGATGCAAGACGGGAAGGCGCTGCAAGCGGGCACTTCGCACTTCCTCGGACAAAATTTTGCCAAAGCATTCGACGTGAAGTTTACCTCGAAGGAAGGTGTGCTCGACTATGTGTGGGCAACCTCGTGGGGTGTTTCAACCCGTTTGATGGGCGCATTGGTCATGGCGCACAGTGATGACCAGGGCTTGCGCTTGCCTCCGATGTTGGCTCCGATACAAGTCGTAATCGTTCCGATATACAAAGGCGAAGAACAACTCGCTACGATAGGCGAGAAGGTGAAGCCGCTCATGCAAGAATTGAAAAGCCGCGGCATCAGTGTGAAGTTTGATGACGACGATCCCAAGCGGAGCGGCTGGAAGTTTGCCGAATACGAATTGAAGGGCGTTCCGGTGCGCCTGGCGATGGGTCCGAAAGATCTCGAGAATGGTACCGTTGAAATTGCTCGTCGTGACAACGGCACCAAGGAGACCGTTCCATTCGAAGGCATTGCCGATCGCATTCAACAACTCATGATTGACATTCAGGATAACTTGTTTGCGCAGGCCATGGG
>JBKCDO010000262.1:0-15645 GCA_046304755.1 Flavobacteriales bacterium | reverse complement strand
TTTTTGGACTCATCAGCGTGCAGGGGAATCCGTTTGTGATTGAGTATAACTGTCGCATGGGAGATCCTGAAACTGAGGTGGTGATGCCACGCATTGCTGACGATATTTTGCCTTTATTGGAGGCTGCGGCGACTGGAGCATTAGCGGGAAAATCGGTCCGATTTGATACGCGAGCTGCTGCAACGGTAATGATGGTGTCGGGAGGTTATCCGGAAGAATACGCCAAGGGTGATGAGATTTCCGGATGTGAATCAGTTTCCGGAAGTGTTTTGTTTCATGCGGGAACTAAGCTTGAAGGAGAGCGCCTACTCACCAATGGCGGTCGTGTTATGGCTGTCACATCTTATGGCGAGAATATTCATGAGGCGCTGAGAACGTCGTATGAGAATGCCGCTCAAATTGACTGGCGAGGGAAGTATTATCGCAGAGATCTTGGGCGGGATTTGATGGGCTTTGCGTGAGAGCTCTTGTTCTCGCAGAGCCCGCGGAGGAATTACACGCAGAGAGGACGTTAGTTTCGCTTGCTACAGAGGGGGTTTCCCATGGCGGTCTTTGCGTGATTCTCCCTATGCGTTGCTTTGCGTGAAAAAAACTCTTTCTCGCAGATCCCGCGGAGGAATTACACTCAGAGTAGACTTTAGTTTCGCTTGCCATAGAGAGGTTTCCCCATTGCGTTCTTTGCGTGATTTTCCCTTTGCGTTGCTTTGCGTGAGAGCATTTTTCCTTTGCGCATAAAAAAACCCCATCGTAAACGACAGGGTTGTATCAAATAGTTGGGAATTCTTAGACAGTCGTACCTTCCTTAATGGCTTTTGCCGTGTAGTTCTTTTGACGGCGCAGCCAATACAGAATGGCAACGAACGCGAAGACAATACAAATCCAGTTCATAGTCGGGCCAATTGGATCAATGATGTTTTTGAAAGTCCATTGGAAGCCGTCGGCTATCGGTTGAAGGATACTTTGCAGGTTCATGGTTGAAAAATTGTGTTGCAAATCTAAACGAGGTTAGTCAATACTCCTACGCTTACCTGCATTTTTGTTGCCCGTATCCTGTTGATATGATTTTAAGGACTTACGCCTCCAATCAGCCGCTCTCTTTGGTTTTCATCCCCATAACGGTGGTGGCAGTGTTGTGTATGGCGGTTCTCAAGGGTGTCTTAATTCCTTTGAACGTTGGTTTTCCCGCCGATTTTATGTTGAAATCAGTCTACAGTTCGCCATGGTCGCTCGGGGTGCTGGTCACTGTTCTCATTTTGGCCGGAAGTGTCATGTCGAATGTGGTATTTAATCGCCATGAATTCTACAACACCCCCGTTTTCATTCCTGCACTCATGTATGCCATGATGGCTACAACGCTGTCGTTGATTCAACTGTCGGTTCCCCTTTTGTTTGCCAATGTTTTTGCCTTACTTGGACTCAATAGGCACTTGAAAATTTTCCTTCAACCACGGGTACTTGCAGAGTATTTCGAGGCGGGATTCTGGTATGGAATGAGTGCCGTGTTTTTCCCTCCTTTTTTGATTTTGGCGTTGGGTGTTTGGCTTTGTACAATCTTCACGCGAGCCTTTCAATGGCGCGAATATGTGCTGCCCATCATGGCCTTCGCTGTGCCCTTTGCTTATTGGGTTTCCTGGCTCTTCTTTCGTGATGATTTTGACCAGCTCATTCTCTTTCGCAAGGTGCTCAGTTTTGATGCCCGGGCGTTTTTCGCTCAATGGCATTGGACAACCAAGGCATTTGTGTTTACAGCACTTGGCTCTCTGATTTTTGCCCTTCCACGTTACCTCTTTCTGTCTGATCGATCTTCCAACAAATCGAAAGGTATTCGCACTATTTTCATGATCATGGCGCTGATGATGGTGCTGGCTTACTTTGTAGCCTACGCGTTGCTGTTTAAATGGCTGATCGGCGCATTGCTCTTGCCGGTAGCGTTTTTATTGGGCTATTGGTTCGCTAATTATCGTGTTTCACTGGTGGCGCCTTTCTTTTTCTATGGTTTGGCCATTTGCTCCACCCTGAGTCTGTTGCACGGGTTTGGCTTAATCTGAGTTTCACGAAATTTTCGTTTTTCTGTTTAACCTGCTGTGTCGATATTTGAGAGGCCATTCAGGCTAAGGTTCATGCGGTTCGTGCAGAACAAATTATACCTGCTGTTTTTTTTCACTGCCCTGATGGCCGGCTCTGTGCTGTGGGCTCAACCCGAGTTCGTAGAAAATAAAGGACAGTGGCCCGAACAGGTGTGCTTTAAAACTTCTCTTGGCGCAGGAACATTGTGGACCGAGCGGGATGCATTGACTTATACCATTTATAATTCCGAGGAAATGCGAAGGATGCATGGCGTTTCTAAGCAAGAGCAGACGCAGGAATTACACGGGCATCATTATCGTTTGCGTTTCCTGAATGCTCAGAACGGCATTCCCGAAGTTTCTCATCTGCTGCCTCACCGCTATCATTACTATCTTGGAAGTAATCCCCAGCAACACACCCGCGATTGTCGGGTTTCAGCGCGCGGTGGTGTGCGCCAAGTTTATCCGCAAATTGATATGGTGGTTTATAGCTCCGGCAGCAACTTGAAATACGATTGGATCGTGAAGCCCGGAGGAAATCCCGAGCAAATACAAGTGGTGTTGGAAGGCGCAACTTGGAGTTTACGAAAAGCCGAAGAAGGCAGCGAAGTCGTGATTGAAACTTCCGTTCAAACCATTATTGAAAAGGCACCCTATGCCTATCAATTGATCGACGGCCGCTTGGTTGAAGTTCCTTGTGAATACCGTATGCGCGGCCAAGTCCTTTCATACGAGCTAGGTTCTTACGATACCGGCAAACCCTTGGTGATTGATCCGGAAGTGGCTTTTTCAACCTATATCGGTTCTCCCGCAAGCAGTTGGGGATTCACGGCGTGTGATGATTCTGAAGGAAATTTAATTGCGGGCGCTGCGGTCTTCGCAGAGAATTATCCTACTACCGTTGGCGCTTTCTCTTCGTCATTCAATGGCGCTTCCGGTAATTACATGGACATGGCTGTTTCGAAATTTTCTTCTGACGGTACTACGCTGTTGTATAGCACCTATATTGGAGGAAGTCTGCAGGAAACGCCGCAAAGTGTAGTGGTGGATGGTCAAGATAACATCATTCTTTTTGGAGTAACCGGAAGCAGTGATTACCCAACTACTCCGGGTACGATGCAGCAAACTTTTGTCGGCGGTCCGAGTTTATCGATGCAAGATTTCTTTGTCAGCAGTCATCCGAATGGGTGCGATATGTTTCTGGCGAAGTTTGGAACCGATGGCTCGCTCGTGGCCTCAACATTCGTTGGAGGCTATGGTACCGATGGATTGAATTATGCCGACCAACTGTTTTACAACTACGGCGATGCCTTTCGCGGAGAAGTGAATGTGGATGCAAACGATAATGTCATCGTTGCTTCAGTTACACGTAGTCAGGATTTCCCGGTGACGAGTGGCAGTTATGGCGGGGGCAATGGCGATGGTGTGCTGTTCATGCTGACACCCGGTTTGAACACCTTGATTGCCGGTCGCTATGTGGGAGGTAGTGGAGCCGATGCTTGTTATGGCGTTGAGTTCAATCCGGCGGGTCAGCTCATTGTGTCCGGTGGAACACAAAGCGTCAATTTTCCGCTTGTATCATCGAATGCTGTTGATGGTGTTTTCAGCGGCGAAACTGACGGATTCATTACGATTCTCGATCCCTTGACTCTTTCGCTGTTGAATGGTACGTTGGTCGGAACCATCGAATATGATCAGGTCTATTTTGCGCAGTCCGACAATAGCGGTAACATTTATGCCTACGGTCAAACTACCGGCACCATGTCCATCACACCCGGTTGTTACGGTCAGCCCAATAGCGGTCAATTCATTTCAAAATATTCTCCATCACTTGATCAAGTTATCTGGACCACGACCGTTGGCACAGGCAGTGGCGCCATCGATATTTCACCAACGGCCTTTTTGGTCAGCAACTGCGAGCAGATTTATTTCAGCGGTTGGGGCGGTGAGATCAACACAAACTGGTGTTCAGGACAAACCAATGACTGCTACGCAACGCAAAGCACGACAACCGGTTTTCCGACAACATCGGATGCATTTCAAACAACAACGGATGGCAGCGACTTTTACCTCGGAGTGCTCAATCCCGACGCAACGGGATTGATATACGGGTCTTTTTTGGGTGGTACTATTTCGAATGAACACGTTGACGGCGGCACCTCGCGCTTCGATAAACAGGGGTCGGTGTATCACGCGGTTTGCGCAGGTTGCGGAGGGAATAGTGATTTTCCAACCACACCAACAGCATGGAGCAATACAAACGATAGCCCTCAATGCAATCTTGCCGTTTTCCGTTTCGACTTGAGTGCGGTGCAGGCAGAAGCAGCGGTCAATGGACCAACGCAAGTCTGCATGGGGGATAATGTCGCGTTTGAAAATAACTCCACCGGCGCGTCAACCTTTGAATGGGATTTTGGCGATGGACAAACCAGCACAGCCATTGAGCCCGTGCATCAATTCACTTCAGGTGGGAATTTCACCGTACAGTTGATTGGTTCGGATAACGCGCTTTGCGTCACTTCTGACACCACCACCATCGAGCTGGAAGTTGTACCCGATGTAACACCCACGATACAGGCGGATGATGTTATCTGTCTTGGACAGAACATACAGCTTCAAGCTACAGGAAGCACCAATCTGCATTGGCTTCCAAGCGCAACACTTTCTGCTTTGAATGTTCCCAATCCAACAGCTACTCCGATAACCACAACCACTTATTATGTGGTGGATGAAAACGTGTGTGACGCAGAAACACTAAGTGTAGAAATCACGGTGAGCTCAGTTGAAGTGCAAGTGCAAAACAACTTTAGTCTATGTGTTGGCCAGCAAGCACAATTGGCGGCAACGGGAGGATTGACCTACACGTGGTCGCCTGCTACTTTTTTGGATGACCCAACAGCCGCCGGCCCTGTTTGCACACCAACGGCATCAACGACGTACATTGTCACTGCGGCAAATGCTGACGGTTGCGAAGATGACGCACAAGTGGTTGTCGATGTTTTCAGCACCCTTCCCGGAGGTCAAACTTATCCTGCTATAGCTCTTTGTGAAGGCGAAAACGTGCAGTTGCAAGCGGCTGCGGGAAACAGTTGGACCTGGTATCCACCTCAGGGATTGAATAACGAATTATTGCAAGACCCCGTGGCTTCTCCTGCCGATACTACGCTTTATCAAGTGACTATTACGAATCCATGCGGCTCCGGAATTGATGAAGTTCAGATCAATGTTATTCATCCCGAAATCACCGCATGGGGAGGTGGTAGCATTTGCATAGGCGATTCGATTGCCGCTTTTGTTTCCGGGGCGCAGGAATATTACTGGCGCCCGGGGGCATATGCTTCACCCGCGGAAGGTCAGAGTGTGATGCTTTTTCCGCAAAACACCACCACGTTTGAAGTAACAGGTTATGACCAATTCAATTGTGCGGCAACAGCGACGGTTGAGGTTTTTGTTTACCCTGTCGCCAATATCGAAGCCGGTCCGGATGCCTATTTCGATGCTCCCGATAGCGTGATGCTTTATGGCAATGCGCTAGGGTTTCCGTGTTACTGGTGGCCAAGCGAAGGGCTCAGCTGCGATACGTGTGAGCAACCCCTGGCTTCACCGCTGGTCACCACGGTGTATCATTTGGCCATTATCGATGAGTATGGATGTGTGAACGAAGATTCTGTAACCGTAAGACCCTATTTCCCTGTTTATGTTCCCAATTCGTTCACTCCAAATGGCGACGGGTTGAATGATATTTTTTTGGTGAGGGGCTTACCTCAAGAAGGCTTTCACTTGCAAATTTTTGACCGTTGGGGCAATCTCGTTTTTGAGACCTTCGATATGGAGGATCCCTGGATAGGGCAAGGCCCGAGTGATTATTACGTGACTACAGATGTTTATAATTGGGTTGTGGAATTTGATTCGCGTGAGCGCAGAAGCCGATTGATTGGACACGTTACAGTTGTGCGATGATTCTTTCACCGTAGGTTTATTTCGAGTTCTGCTGAATATCTTAGCACCCCATTCATTTCTACTATGGCTTACGAAAATTTAATCATTACCGTTCAGGATGCCGTGATGACCATCACCATCAATCGCCCGTCGCAATTGAACGCACTGAACAGTGCTACCATTCAAGAGTTGAATAAAGCACTCTCTTTGGCGGATGTCAATGATGACGTTCGCGTCATCATCATCACCGGTAGTGGAGAAAAGGCGTTTGTCGCGGGTGCTGATATCAAAGAATTTGCGGAATTCAGTGTAGAGCAAGGACGATTGTTGAGTGCGCTCGGTCATAAGCTCTTGTTTGATTTTGTGGAGAATATGAGTAAGCCTGTTATTGCAGCCGTGAACGGCTTTGCATTGGGCGGTGGACTTGAGCTGGCTATGTCTTGCCATATGCGCATCGCTTCAGACAACGCGAAGATGGGCTTGCCGGAAGTCACCTTGGGTGTCATTCCCGGTTACGGCGGAACACAGCGCCTGGCGCAGCTGGTCGGAAAGGGAAAGGCCATGGAGATGATTACGTCAGCGTCCATGCTTACAGCAGATCAGGCGCTGCAATGGGGCTTGGTGAACGAAGTGGTGCCGCAAGCGGACTTGATGACAAAAGCCGGTGAGCTCGCTGCGAAGATTTGCAAGAACTCTCCCAGTGCTATTGGTGCTGCCATTCGCTCAGTGAATGCGGGCTTTAGAGATGGCGTCAATGGTTACAACCGCGAGATCAGCGAGTTTGGCCGTTGTTTCGGCACACAGGATTTCCGTGAAGGCACAACGGCATTCCTCGAAAAACGCAAACCTGCATTTACCGGTAAATAGGTTATGCCCGAGATCTCTATCATTAATCGCTCAAAGCATGCGTTGCCCGCCTATGAAACGGCGCAAGCGGCCGGCATGGACTTGCGAGCAAACCTCGAGGAGTCGATTACACTTACGCCCCTGCAACGAGCCTTGATTCCAACGGGATTGTATATCGCGCTGCCGGCAGGCTTCGAAGCACAGGTGCGTCCACGCAGCGGATTGGCGGCCAAACAAGGGGTTACTGTGCTCAATTCACCCGGCACAATCGACGCTGATTATAGAGGTGAAATCAAGGTTATTCTTGTCAATCTTTCGAACGATACCGTGCATGTTCACGATGGCGATCGCGTTGCACAGCTAGTCATCGCCCGCTATGAACAGGTGACCTGGACAGAGGTAGATACACTGGATGAAACCGCCCGCGGAACCGGTGGTTTTGGTAGCACCGGAAAGTCCTGAGCGGTGATATTTACCCTCTGTAAACGCGCTTATCTCGAATGAACCTAAATTGTGGAACGTGGTTTCTAGTTTACTTTGTCGAGCGTAAATTCGCGCAACATTTTCAAACCAATACTCCCCTCTATGGCCAAAGGTCTTTTTGGAAGTTCGCTGATGAAAAAGTTCTGGATGTCACTCACCGGTCTTTTCCTGATTTCTTTTCTCGTTGTTCACTGTGCATTGAATGCCTTGATTTTCGCCAACGACGGCGGAATGCTATTCAATCAAGGTGCACATTTTATGGGCACTAACGTTATTATCCGCACAATGGAAATCGTGTTGTTTGCGGGTTTACTCATGCACGTAGTGGATGGGTTGTTGTTATACTTTCAAAACCGAAGCGCCCGCCCGGTAAAGTATGCTTATGAAAACGCAGGCGCCAGCAGTAAATGGTATTCGCGCAGCATGGCCATTCTTGGAACATTGATTCTGCTTTTCCTCATTTTACACCTGTATCATTTTTGGTTGAGAACACGCATTACAGGTTTGTCTATCGAACCTACACATGTGTATTTCCAGGGTCATAAGTATGAAGATCTCTACGGTGAAATGAAGTTTGTGTTCAGTCACTTGTGGGTGGTTATCATTTATGTGCTGGGCTGTATCTCTCTGTTTTGGCACTTGCTGCACGGATTCCGCAGCGCATTTCAATCACTAGGCTTGAATTACACGAAGTACAAGGGCGGTATTGCTTTTGTCGGCGATATGTTCAGTGTGGTTATTCCAACTGTTTTCGCGGCGATGCCCGTGAGCATGTACATGGGTTGGATTCAGTAATTATTCACGGAAGTAAACAAGCACCTTAATCAATTATGGAGCTCAATTCGAAAATACCCGACGGTTCAATCGATCAGAAGTGGACCAAATACAAGGGAAATGTTCGCCTGGTAAACCCGGCGAACAAACGCAGTATAGATGTGATTGTAGTCGGTACCGGTTTGGCCGGAGCTTCTGCGGCGGCATCACTAGCGGAGATGGGATACAGTGTGAAGGCGTTGTGTTTTCAGGATTCTCCGCGTCGCGCGCACAGTATCGCTGCTCAGGGCGGTATCAACGCGGCAAAGAATTACATGAACGATGGGGATTCTACCTATCGACTGTTTTACGATACGATCAAAGGTGGTGATTACCGCGCTCGTGAAGCCAACGTTCACCGTTTGGCCGAAGTGAGCGCCAACATCATTGACCAGTGCGTTGCGCAAGGTGTGCCATTCGCGCGTGACTACGGCGGACTACTCGACAATCGTTCTTTCGGGGGCACACAAGTGTCTCGAACATTTTATGCAAAAGGACAAACCGGTCAACAGTTGTTGCTCGGGGCGTACTCTGCTCTTTCACGTCAAATCGGAAAGGGAACGGTAGAGATGTTGAACCGTCACGAGATGCTCGACGTTGTCGTGGTGAATGGAAAAGCACGCGGTATCATTGCGCGCAATCTGGTTACCGGAGAACTGGAGCGTCATTCAGCGCATGCCGTTGTGCTTTGCACAGGCGGATATGGCAATGTATTCTTTCTATCGACAAATGCGATGGGAAGTAATGTTACCGCAGCATGGCGCGCTCACAAGCGTGGCGCCGCTTTCGGAAACCCTTGCTTCACGCAAATCCACCCAACCTGCATTCCGGTAAGCGGTGATCATCAATCGAAACTCACGTTGATGGCGGAGTCGCTGCGTAACGATGGCCGCATCTGGGTTCCGAAATTCAAAGAAGACGCAGAGGCTGTTCGCGCCAGAAAACTCAAGCCACAGGACATTCCTGAAGATCGTCGCGATTATTATCTGGAAAGAAGATATCCTGCATTCGGAAACCTGGTGCCACGCGACATTGCATCACGTGCTGCGAAGGAGCGTTGTGATGAAGGCTTTGGCGTGAATGCAACCGGTGAGGCAGTTTTCCTTGATTTCTCCTCGGCTATCGTGCGTTACGGAAAGGCGCAAGCCAACGTAAAAGGGATGCACAATGCTACCGATGCTCAAATCATTGAGCTTGGAACTAAAGTCGTGGAACAGAAGTACGGAAACCTCTTTCAGATGTACGAGCAAATCGTTGCTGAAAATCCATACAAAACACCGATGATGATTTATCCCGCTGTGCACTATACAATGGGTGGATTGTGGGTTGACTATGAATTGATGACGAGCGTGCAAGGGTTGTACGCTTGTGGCGAAGCCAACTTCAGCGATCACGGCGCGAACCGTTTGGGTGCTTCGGCACTCATGCAGGGATTGGCGGATGGATACTTCGTGTTGCCTTACACCATCGGTAATTACCTGGCAGACGAAATCCGCACAGGAAAGATTTCTACGCAATCGCCAGAGTTTGATGAAGCGGAGAAATCAGTGCGCAAGCAAATTGACTCGTTGTTGAATAACAATGGAACTATGCCTGTTGACCACTATCACCGCCGCTTGGGCAAGGTGATGTGGGATAAGTGTGGAATGGCGCGCAATGAAAAGGGACTGAAGGAAGCTATCGCGGAAATACAGCAAATCCGTAAAGAGTTTTATGCGAATGCACGTATCCCTGGTGAGTCGGAATACATGAACACCGAGCTTGCGAAAGCCTTGCGTGTGGCTGATTTCATCGACCTCGGCGAATTGATGTGCTTCGATGCACTCAATCGCAATGAAAGCTGTGGCGGTCACTTCCGCGAAGAATACCAGACCGAAGACGGCGAGGCATTGCGTGATGACGTGAACTATAAATACGTGGCAGCATGGGAATGGTCGGGAGATCCGTCAGCACCCAAGTTGAATAAGGAAGAGCTGGTGTATGAGAATATTAAGGTGCAGCAGAGGAGTTATAAGTAGTGAATGGTGAATGGTGAATAGTTAACGGGAAATAATATTCCACTAAGTTATTTGAAATAGGAATAGGGTAGTAGTGTTGGTCTTACTAGCATTGTACCATGGAATCTAACCTAAATAATCAGCAAGCACTCAAATCTCATAGAGATCTAAGGGTTTGGAAAGCGTCGATGGATTTTGTTCAGGACGTTTATAGAATTACTACACGATTTCCAAGGACTGAACAAATGGCTTTGACCTCTCAGATGCGCCGTTCTGCGGTTTCCGTCCCATCAAATATTGCAGAGGGTTGGAGCCGAAACAGCGCTGCAGGATTTTCTTATTTCCTTCGAATTGCTTCTGGCTCGATGTCGGAACTTATGACACAAGTGGAAATAGCATACAGGATTAATTATATCAGTGGAGATAAAATGAACGAGCTAGAATCAAAGGGAGATGAAATTTCGAGAATGCTCTTCGCTCTTACTAAAAAAGTAGAGAGTCGAGATAAAACAGTCAAGACAAACAAATAACAACGGCGCACTATTCACTATTTACTATTCACCATTTCACCTTTAAAAAGCGAATAAGATGAATCTCAACTTAAAAATATGGAGGCAGAAGTCCTCCTCCGACAAAGGCGGCATTGTCCCTTACAACGTCAACAACGTATCCCCCGATATGTCGTTTCTGGAAATGATCGATGTACTCAACGATGACCTCGTGAAGAAGGGAGAAGACCCTATTGCATTTGATCACGATTGCCGCGAAGGTATTTGCGGTATGTGCAGCATGTTCATCAACGGCGAAGCGCACGGTCCAAATCGTGGCGTAACCACTTGTCAGTTACATATGCGTTCCTTTAAAGATGGTGATACGATCTATGTGGAGCCATGGCGCAGTGAAGCGTTTCCGGTAATCAAGGACCTTATGGTTAATCGCGGTGCATTTGATCGCATTCAACAAGCGGGTGGTTTTGTGTCTGTCAATACCAGTGGCCGAACAATGGACGCCAACGCGATTCCGATTCCGAAGGAAGATGCGGATAAGGCCTTTGATGCCGCTACCTGTATTGGTTGTGGTGCTTGTGTGGCCACCTGCCCAAATGGAAGCGCCATGTTGTTTGTGGGCGCAAAAGTTTCTCAGTTTGCTCTGTTGCCGCAAGGTCAGGTTGAACGCAAGGAACGCGTGTTGAACATGGTGAAGCAAATGGACGAAGAAGGCTTCGGAAATTGCTCGAACATTGGCGCATGTGAAGTGCAATGCCCAAAGAATATTTCGCTGGAGGTCATTGCGCGCATGAACCGCGAGTATCTGGCAGCGAACATTAAGCCTGAGAATTAATACTCTTGACTATGCTGCGTAATTTGACTTCCATCGTGTTGTTTTGTCTTGCGATGGTAGCAAGCTACCACGCCTCATCACAGTCGTTTCGTCATTTCATTGCAGATGACGAATCGGCAAACTTCTATGAGATCGTAGAAGCAGCAGAAGCTTTCTTCGAGGGGAATATTCCCAATCGCGAGCAGCGTTTTCAGGACAATGAATACATTCGATTCAAACGCTGGCAGTGGTACTGGCAGTCACGCGTGAAGGATGATGGAAGTTTTCCGGACCTCATTGCGCAGCACCGATTGTATAAGGAACTTCAGCAATCTTCTTCTCGTGATGAAACCTCTCCCTGGGTCAATATTAATCAAACCTATGGTGATGGTGGTTACAACGGCATGGGTCGAGCAACAGCGATTGCTTTCCATCCCACAGACCCCCAAATATTTTACGTTGGAGCACCCATAGGCGGTATCTGGAAAACAACAGACGGTGGTCAAACTTACAGTGCGCTCGGGGATTCACTTCCTTACGTAAGCGTTGGAAACATCTGCACGCATCCAACAGATCCAAACATTATTTACATCTCAGTGGGTGACCATAACGGCTGGTGGAATTATGGCCTGGGCATTTATAAATCCACAGATGGCGGACAAACCTGGCAACCGACAGCGAATACTTCACTCTTTACGCAGAGCGTAGCCTATCTGCGCATGGTCATGAATCCGGCTAATCCGGATGAACTGTATGTGGCTCAAACCAACGGGTTGTTTCGCACGCAAGACGGCGGACTTTCTTGGGACGTGGTTCATAGTGGATCGCACCTCGATGTTGCGCTTATGCCCGGTGTTGATGGTTCGCTCTACTGCGCAACGGACGACTATTGGGGAAGCAGCGAAGTGTATGCTTCTGCTGACCACGGTGAGACGTGGACGCAGATTACCGACTTTAATACACAAGCGAATTATCTCCAGATTTCGGTAACTCCCGCTGAGCAAGGATACCTGGGTATTAAATCTAGCGCGGATGGAATAACAGACTTCTATGCCACCTATGATGGTGGTTTGAATGTCAATCTCATCGATATGATGCCCGACGACGGCATTCTCTTTACTTCTCCGATTAATTCAAATCGGGTGTATTGCGGATTCATGGTTACGCATCGTTCCGTGAACGGTGGCCTCGATTGGGAGCAGCTTACCGATTGGTACAACTCGGGTATGTATACGGAAGTGCATGCGGATAATCGCTTCGTTGCCTATCATCCGTTGACGAATGAAATTTATTTCTGCAATGACGGCGGTATTTATCGGTTCAATGAATTGAGTATGCAATGGACGGAGCTTACTGCAGGACTAATCATAACGCAGTTCTATCGCATTGCTGTTTCGCAAACCGATGACACGTTCATGATTGGCGGAACGCAAGATAATGGTGGCCGTAAGCGCATTGGCTTTGATGAATGGGCTGCAACGAATGGCGGCGATGGAATGGAGGTAGCCATCAATTTTGAAGACGATCAAATTATTTACACAACGTATATCTACGGGCAGCTCTATCGTTCCTATGATCAGTGGAATGAGGATGTCTATACGGAGATAACTCCGCCCGGGGCGGGCGATGGCGACTGGGTTGCGCCATACGTGCTTGATCCACAAGATCCTGCCGTAGTTGTAGCCGGTTATTCGGATGTGTTTCGTTCGGATGATCATGGGGAAACATGGCAGCAGATCAGCAGCGATTTGACCGGAGATGTTTCCAAAAAAATCAAAGCAATTGCTGTTGCTCCTTCAGACCAGTACACCATCTATGCGGGCAGAGGTTCGGTGCTTTACATCACGCATGATGCCGGTGAAAATTGGGACACCGAAATTGTGGTGCTAGGCGCCGGAAGTGCTGCAGAGGTGAGCAGCATTACCGTACATCCAACAGACCCAATGAAATTGTGGGTCACCATGTCGGGCTACTCCAATACGCGCAAAATTTTCTACTCAGTGAATGGCGGTGTGTCGTTTACTAATGTATCGTACAACTTGCCCAATGTTCCGTGCAACGCGTCAGTGCTCGATCGTGAATCAGCGAACTATGATCTTTACGTGGGCACAGATGTAGGTGTATTTGTATTGGATGCTGTTGCGCAAAATTGGATTTACTACGGAACAGGTTTACCCAATACCATGGTTAGTGATCTGGAAATTCAATACGAAACTCGCAAGCTGCGTATCGGAACATTCGGCCGTGGTATTTGGGAAAATGATCTTTACAGCGAACAAGGAGCACCCAGTGGTATCGCTTCCATTCAGCGTGAGTCATCGCTTTTTGAAATTGTATCAAACCCTGTTGAGGATGCGCTCAAGGTTAACGTTCATGCAACGAACAATCTCCATGGTGCCTGGCAGATTGTCGACGCGCAAGGAAGAGTGATGCTCGAACTAACGCGCAGCATGTCAACTGGCAACTATCAGTTTCAATGGGATGTTCGCTCCCTGCCTGCGGGTGCCTATGTGCTCAGCTATGCTTCTGCCGGAGCGAAGTTGGAGGGTGTGCGCTTTATCAAGCGTTAAACTTCCGCATCATTATCAGGACGGAAGATGTCGTTCATGATGTCGCTGAACTCGATGCTACTATCGAGAACTGTTTTGCCAATCACAGAGAATTCCGCCAGGCCATGAAGCATGAATTCCATCATCATTAAGCGATCTTCATCACCAACACCCGGACAATATTTATTAACGAGCTCATCCAGCGTAGGAATGCTGTAAAGCGCATTAGCGTATTCATCGCGCGACCAATCGTTGAGCAGCTGCACGTTGGTGCGCGCCATGTGTTCAACAATCGGAGCGTACGGACTTTGAATTTTTTTACGCTTGATGGTTTCAGGACCGGGAAAGATTTGTGGGAATTTTTTGCGAATAGCAAGCCCGAGCAAACGCATGGCAACGAATTGCGGTCCTTCCTGTTCTCCCTCATAAACGAGTTCAATTTTTCCTGTAACAGCAGGAACAATAGCCATCAAATCGCTGATGCGTGCGTAGGTTTTTTTCTCTTTGTTGATGAGGCAGCGACGTTCTGCTGAGCTGACGACATTTTCAAGTGCTGTGATGGTCAAACGCGCGGACACGCCACTCTTGTGATCGACGTATTCATTTTCGCGGGCTTCAAACGCAAACATCTCAATGAGTTCGCGAATGAACGGTGAGACCGTGACGCGCTTGAGTTGATCTTTCGTGAGTTTGGCCTCTTGCTCGGTGATTTGCATTCCGAGTTCAATGCTCTTCGGGTAATGCGTCAGAATCTGGCTTTGAATGCGGTCTTTCAACGGCGTGATGATACTGCCGCGATTGGTATAATCCTCAGGGTTTGCGGTGAAGACAAACTGAATATCGAGAGGCAGTCGCAGTTGGAAGCCTCTGATTTGAATGTCGCCTTCTTGGAGAATATTGAAGAGTGACACCTGGATGCGCGCCTGCAAATCGGGTAGTTCGTTGATAACGAAAATGCAGCGATGGCTTCTCGGAATCAAGCCGAAGTGAATCACCCGCTCATCACTATAAGGCAGTTTAAGATTGGCGGCCTTGATGGGATCAACATCACCGATGAGATCAGCCACACTAACATCCGGCGTGGCCAATTTTTCCACGTAGCGCTCTGAGCGATGCATCCAGCGAATGGGAGTGAGATCTCCATGTGCCGCAATCAAATCGTGTGCGTGTTTGCTTAAAGGGAGCAGTGGATCATCGTTTAATTCAGCGCCTTCAATACAAGGCACCCATTCATCCAGCAAGTTGGTGAGCGTTCGTGCGATGCGGGTTTTAGCTTGTCCGCGAAGCCCCAGTAAATTCACGCTATGACCGCTCAATACGGCGCGCTGGATATCGGGCAGTACGGTTTCATCATAACCGATGATACCGTCAAATGGATTGACGCCGCGTTCCATGAAACGGATAAGGTTGTTGCGCATCTCTTCTTTGAGAGGTTGCGCTGTGTAATTGCTCTGACGCAATTCACCGAGTGTTTTTGGCGTGGGTTGTTTTTTCATGGAAAGGGTTTAGAGGCGTTTTTTTAGGTTGGGTTCGTTGTCGCGCAGAAATCTGTCGCCAAGCCCAATAAACCCCGGGTATAATTCTTTACCGCCCGTAGCTTCGGTAAAAACTTAAAAGAATTTCCGCACGTAC
>JBKCDO010000261.1:0-2018 GCA_046304755.1 Flavobacteriales bacterium | reverse complement strand
TCCCTCCAATGTGTCACGTCCTTGAAAAAGTGATTGCTGTTGCCTTCGCCTTGCCAGAAGTGCGGGCCGTGCTTGGCGCATTTCTCACTGCCTTCGGGATAGAAATCTTTAATGAATTTCAAAATAACGACCTCACGCATTTCAAACTCACCGGTTTTACCGGGAAGGAATACGCGATTTCCTGGAATGAATCCCAGCAGGCGTTGACCGTCGTTAGGTAGTTGCTCTTGTACAGATATCCATTCGCTCATGATTCCCTCCGCGTATTAGCGTCCGATGAAAACGGCTTTGCGTTTTTCCATGAAGGCTGTAACGCCTTCGCTGTAATCGTTGGTGCCACCGGCTTCGATTTGATACTGTTCTTCCAGTTGAAGCTGTTGTTCGAGGGTGTTGTTCATGCTTGCGTTGAGCGCTGCTTTGGTCAATCCCAGGGCGTGAGTTGGCATGAGTGACAGCTCTTGCGCTAGGCGTGTGATGGTTTCCTCGAACTGATCATCGGCCACGCATTTGTAAATCATGCCCCAGCGCTCAGCATCGGTGGCGCTAATCTTTTCTCCTGTCATCATGATGGCTGATGCTTTTGCAAAACCAATCAGTCGCGGCAGAAAGAACGTGCCGCCGCTATCGGGCACCAGACCAATTTTGGAGAACGCCTGTATGAAGGAGGCAGATTCAGTTGCGATAACTACATCGCATGCCAGCGCAATGTTGGCGCCGGCGCCTGCGGCAACGCCATTCACCGCAGCCACTACAGGCTTAGCGATGTTGCGAATCTTTTCGATAATGGGGTTGTAGTGCTCACCCAGAATCGTTTTGAATCCGGGTGGATTCGGACCGGTGACTTCTGCTAAATCCTGTCCGGCGCAGAAGGCCTTGCCATTACCGGTAATCACAATACAACGGATGTCCTTATTGGCCGCTGCATTATCGAGTGCTGATTGCAACGCAAGCGCCATCTCGCGGTTGAAACTGTTATAGACCTGAGGGCGGTTCAGACGCAGCAATGCTACCGAACCGACATGTTGGATTTGAATGGTGTCGCTCATGCGCTTGGCTTGGTGGTAAGTTGGGAATAATAAGTGACGCAATGTTACGATGAAAGGCGTGTGGTTGGTGAGCGGAGTCGAACCACGCCCCTCGACTTCGCTCGGGGACCGGTCGCTTCGCACGAGTTAATGACCTCGGCTTCGCTCGGTCGAGGCGGAGGGCTTTCTTGAGAAGGCGAGGGTCTAGCTCTTCACTGCGCCAAAAGCTTGGAATAAACCGCATGATTTATTCCTAGGTTGGTTTTTTACGTTTAGCAAAATGCGTTAAGTTCTGACATGAAGCCAGACTTTTGAGGTTACTGATCTTTCCATTAATGAGCGCTTGTTTTTTTGCGCTGCTCCATTTTTGGATTTGTTTTTCGCGATTGAAAGCATCTTCAATACGATTGAAATACTCGAAGTAAACTAATACAACAGGAAGTCGTTTTCGAGTGTAATTACAACCCATTCCTGATTGGTGCTCTAGGATTCGATTAGAAAGATCTACTGTGCTTCCGGTGTAGAATGTTTCATCAGAACATCTGAGGATATACATGTATGCGTCCATCGTTTTCACTTTTTTGTTTCAACGATGTTATAGAATGCCCTGAAAGCTGCTCGAATAATTATTCCCTGCTAGAATCGCATATTCTCCGAAGCTAAGTGCAATGCCCTCCGCCTCGACCGAGCGAAGCCGAGGTCATTAACTTGTGCGAGATGCCCGGTCCCCGAGCGGAGCCGAGGGGCGTGGTTCGGCTCCGCTCACCAACCGTGGTTCGGCCTCGCTCACCAACCGCAGTTCGGCTGCGCTCACCAACTGTGGTTCAGCTTCGTTTATTGCCGTCCGCCTCGACCGAGCGAAGCCGAGGTCATTGACTTGTGCGTAGCGACCGGTCCCCGAGCGCAGTCGAGGGGCGTGGTTCGGCTCCGCTCACCAACCGTGGTTCGGCTGCGCTCACCAACCGGGGCAGCTGCGTTCACCAACCCCCGGTC
>JBKCDO010000260.1:0-2006 GCA_046304755.1 Flavobacteriales bacterium | reverse complement strand
TGCGTGATAACAGTTGGTGGAACTGCTGGAGCCGATGATTCCGAGCAAGCTGCAACACCCATACAAAGACCTAATGCGAATAAAAACTTCTTCATGCTTTTTCGTTTTTGAATGCACAAAAGTAAGGGGTGTGTTGCACTAACACGCCCTAACTTGCGCCCGTCATGCAGCAGCGTTCTATCACCCCGATTCATCTTGGCGCCATGCTGTTGCTTGCCCTCACTTGGGGAAGTTCATTCATCCTCATGAAGCATGGATTGAAAGACGATTTAAATCAGCCCGTTCTGGCGCCTTCACAGCTGGCAGCCCTTCGCATGGGCATTGCTTCACTGGTGCTACTTCCAATTTCACTGAAGGCTTTTCGAAAAATCAAAATCAGTGAGTGGAAATACCTCGCTGTGGTTGGCCTGATGGGAAGCGGAATTCCTGCTGTGCTATTTACCACCGCGCAACAAAAATTGGACAGCGGCGTGGCCGGTATCCTCAACACGCTAACCCCCCTATTTACGCTGACTATTGGAGCATTGGTTTTCAAGAAAGGTGTCGCCTGGCGGCAGGCACTCGGTGTTTTTATCGGAATGACCGGTGCCATTAGTCTCATTGCATTGCGTGGGGTCGACAACTCCGAAAACTGGGGCTATTCCCTACTCATCATCCTGGCGACGCTTTTCTATGGAATCAGTGTCAATACCATTTCCTCCAAGATTCCGCACATTCACCCCTTGCACATCACCGCGCTGTCGCTCCTCATGGCCGGCATTCCGTGGACCATCTACCTGTTCAACACCGATATTATCCATATCCTCAACCATCACCCTCATGGCATGACTTCCCTGAAGTACGTGTGCGTGCTGGCTATCCTGGGAACCTGCATGGCCAACATGCTCTACTTCTGGCTTACGCAGCAAACGGGGCCCATGTTCGCATCCTCGGTAACCTACCTGATGCCCATTGTGGCCGTCTTTTGGGGAATTGGTGACGGCGAATCCCTGAGCCTGCTCCACCTGGTTGCCGCCGGAGTGATCCTGCTGGGCGTTTGGCTCGTCAATAAAAAATGAGCCGCTGACCGCAATTTCAGGCGCAGGGATTTGGTAATTCAAATAGGTGTTGCCTATATTTGCACCCCTCTAAAAAAATTTTAGGGGTAAATCATTAAAAATCAAGACCATGTACGCTATCGTAGAAATAGCAGGGCATCAGTACAAAGTACAAAAAGATCAGCAGATCTTCGTGAACCGTCTTCAAAGCGAAGAAGGTTCAAAGGTTTCTTTCGACAAGGTTCTCCTTGTAGAAAACTCCGGTAAGATCACTGTTGGCGCCCCGGCTGTAGAAGGTATGAAGGTGACCGCTCGCGTAGAGAAACACCTCAAAGGAGACAAAGTGATTGTATTCAAAAAGAAGCGCCGTAAGGGTTACCAGAAGAAAAATGGTTTCCGCGCCTATTTGACTTCAATCAAAATTGAATCTATCGGATAATCCAAATCATTCAGCATCTTCTAACACCCCAATACAATGGCACACAAAAAAGGTGAAGGTAAAGTAAAGAACGGCCGCGAATCGGAAAGCAAGCGACTCGGAGTGAAACTCTATGGTGGTCAAACTTGCATCCCCGGCAATATTCTCGTGCGTCAGCGCGGTACTCGCCACAACGCAGGCCTCAACGTTGGCATCGGTAAAGACCACACGCTGTTCGCGTTGGTAGCCGGTACTGTTGAGTTCCGCAAGAGAAAAGACAACAAATCGTACGTTTCGGTTATTCCTGCATAAGGCGCAGCCGGGCGATCTCACAACATAAACTCCCGCTCTCGCCACGACGAGGTCGGGAGTTTTTTATTTTCACACCCCATAAGCAACATACTCCATGCTATCGGTTCAACACTTGCGCGAAAACCGCGACACCATTGTCGCAGCGCTTACTAAACGCAACAAAGATTTCAGCGAACAAATCGATCGAGTCCTGGCGCTCGATGAAACACGTCGCAAAACACAGAACGAACTCGATAACA
>JBKCDO010000259.1:0-15513 GCA_046304755.1 Flavobacteriales bacterium | reverse complement strand
TACGCTGGCATCCTATCGCGATCGCTTTTTGTTTCCTCAACATCAAGGAATCTCTGTGCTTTATTTCACAGGGAATTCTCTGGGTCTTCAGCCTAAGGGCGTGAAGGAAGCGTTTGTGGATGAATGTGATGACTGGGCGACTTACGGTGTAGAAGGTCATTTCCTTGCACGCAAGCCATGGTATAGTTATCACGAGCGGTTTGCTGCGGGCGCCGCGAAATTGGTGGGTGCGAAGGAGGAGGAAGTGGTGATGATGAACCAACTTACCGTTAACCTGAATCTCCTGTTGGTTTCCTTCTATCGTCCTCAAGGAAAGCGTCGCAAGATTTTGTTCGAAGCCAAGCCATTTCCTTCCGATCAATACGCATTTGCCTCTCAAGCCCGGTTGCACGGATTCGAACCGGAGGATGTGCTGGTGGAACTTTTACCGCGTGAGGGCGAATACAACCTGAGAAAAGAAGACATTCTGGAAACTATTCAACGCTTGGGCGATGAACTGGCTCTGGTATGTTTTGGTGGCGTGAATTATTTTACCGGACAACTATTCCCTATGCAGGACATTGCCGCCGCTGCGCATGCCGCAGGAGTAATGTGTGGATTTGATTTGGCGCACGCTGCCGGGAATGTTCCGCTTGAATTACACGATTGGAATGTTGATTTTGCCTGCTGGTGTACCTACAAATACCTCAACAGTGGTCCCGGAAGTGTAGGTGGCGTGTTTGTGCACGAACGTCATGTGACCAACCCGGATATCTTTCGCCTCGCCGGTTGGTGGGGACACAACAAATCAACCCGTTTTCAAATGGGCCCTGTCTTCGATCCAATTCCAACTGCTGAGTCGTGGTCGATGAGCAACGCACCTGTATTTAACATGATTGCGCATGAAGTTTCGCTGGGAATCTTTTCGGAAGTAGGCATGCACGCATTGAGAGAAAAATCAATCCAACTCACGGCCTATCTTGACTTTGTGCTTCAAACGGTGATGGATAAAACAGGACAGCGCCTAACGCGTATCACGCCGGATGACCCGCAGCAACGCGGTTGTCAGTTGTCTGTGATTGTCGAGGGATACGACCGTAAGCTAGTAGAAGTGCTCTACAAGCAAGGGGTTGTTGTAGACTGGCGTGAACCTGATGTTATTCGATTGGCGCCTGTTCCGCTATACAATTCTTTCGAAGACGTTTACCGATTGGGTAAGGTGCTAGAAACCGTGTTTAGTCGCTGATTACAGTCCGAGTAAAACTTCTTCTGCGCTCTTGCCGCCGAAGAGCATCCGCTCCGGGTTTTCCAGCATGTCTTTCACTTTTACCAGGAAACTCACACTTTCGCGACCGTCGATGATACGGTGATCATACGACAACGCCACATACATGATCGGACGAATTACCACTTGACCATTTTCAGCTACCGGACGTTCTACGATGTTGTGCATTCCCAGAATGGCACTTTGCGGAGGATTGATGATGGGCGTAGATAACATTGAACCGAACACACCACCATTGGTGATGGTGAACGTTCCGCCTTGCATTTCATCAACGCTGATTTTTCCATCGCGTACTTTCTTAGCCATTTCACCAATGCTACGCTCGATATCGGCAAGGCCCATGGTTTCGGCATTACGAATGATGGGCACCATCAGGCCTTTTGGTGATGAAACGGCGATGCCGATGTCGGTATAATCGTGATAGACGATTTCGCCATTTTCGATGCGCGCATTGACAGCAGGAAAAGCGTACAACGCTTCACTGCATGCTTTGGTGAAGAAGGACATGAATCCAAGTCCGACACCATGCTTTTCTTTGAAAACATCCTTGTATTTCGCACGCAAATCCAAGATTGGCTTCATGTTCACCTCATTGAACGTGGTGAGCATCGCGGTGGTATTTTTCACACTAACCAAACGCTCGGAGATTTTCTTGCGCAGGTTGGTCATTTTTTCTCGGCGTTCGGTGCGCGCTCCGGAATGACGGGCAACGGCCGCAGTGTCAAAACCGGAGGCCATTGCAGCAATAACATCGCCTTTTGTGATGCGTCCACCCGGACCACTTCCAGCAATTTGTGTAGCGCTAATATTTTGCTCAGCCATGAGTTTTGCGGCAGCAGGTGAAGGCGTGCCGGTAGCGTAAGCTGTTTCGGCAGCTTTAGTTTCTGTTTTTGCTTCTGCCTTAGGTGCTGCGGGTGCAGCTTCTTTCTTCGGCGGAGCCGCCGGAGCGCCTGCGGGTTTAGCAGCTGAGGTATCGATTGTACACGCCACGCCACCAACGGCAACGGTATCGCCTGCTTGCGCCACTATCGAAATTGCGCCTGAAGCCTCAGCGGCAAGTTCAAGCGTTGCTTTATCGCTGTCGATTTCGGCAATCACTTGACCGTTTTCAACGTAGTCGCCATTTTTAACCAACCAGTTAGCAATGATGACTTCGCTGATACTTTCGCCCGGAGACGGGACTTTCATTTCGATGAGGCTCATGAGTGTGTGTCGCTGTTTTTGACTGCGGAAAGCTACAACATCTTTCAAAATGGAGTTTTCCGAAATCGGTATATTGCCGCAAAATTACCTGAACCCATGAAAACTTTGATTGTGTTGTCCAAACAATTTCCATTCGGAAATAAGGAACAATACATCGCGCATGAATTGAGATACTTATCACGCCGTTTTGAGCGTGTGATTATCTATCCGCACGAACACTTTAACAGTCAGGATTTGCCCTCATTTGAATTGCCTGATAATTGTGAAATCGCTGATCTCAATACAAAGCTTCCACGCATTTCGAAGGTAATTCCCACTGTATGGTTTATATATCTCTTTGTGTTGGAATTTTTTAAAGGAAAAACAAAGTCCTGGTGGTTAAAGAATGTGCGAAAATTTTATGCTACATGGCTTACGCAGTGGGCCATGGCTGAAGGTTTAAAGTCTTTTATACGTAAACGCGCCATCAACGAAAATGAAATCGTTTACTACTCGTATTGGTTTAGTACATCTGCAGTATGTCTCTCTATTCTGAAAAAGATTGGATTTATTTCAGGGTTCGTTTGCAGAGCACATGCATTGGATCTCTATCACGAGGACTGGAAATCTCCTGACCCACAAATTGTATCACTCCCCTTTCGTTTTTTTAAGCAAAGTCAGGTTTCGTTGCTTTTTCCGATTAGCGACCACGGCCGTAATTACTTGGCGAAGACTATTGCATCGGAAAAGTTGGAGCGGCGTTATTTGGGTGTCTTTGATTACGGAATTAATCCTCATTCGGATAGAACGGATGAGTTGGTTGTTGTGTCGTGTTCGGGTGTGGATGAAAGAAAGCGTATACACTTAATAGGTTATGCGCTGTCGAAACTAAATCGGCGAGCACGATGGATTCATTTTGGAGATGGTCCGCTAAAAAATCAAGCAATGGAATCGGTAACTTCTGAGCTCGTGACTTTGGAGTATAAGGGACAAACCAATAACAGGGATATCCGAGAATTTTATGCTTCGAAACACGTTGATCTTTTTGTCAATGTCAGCCTGTCAGAGGGGCTGCCGGTGGCTATCATGGAAAGTATGGCTCATGGTATTCCTGCGATTGGGGTGCGTGATTATGGAACTAGCGAGATTGTCCTGGATGGTTACACGGGAGTGTTGCTTGAGCCGAATTTTACAGTCAATGAGCTGGTTGAGGCATTCAGAAGTTTCGCAGATACTCCGAACCCTCAATTAAGAGTTAATGCAAGGAAACACTTCGAAGAGAATTTCAATGCGGATAAGAATTACGCAGCATTTGCTGACCGACTGAGTACGTTGTGACGAGGTTTCACTAGCTGTGCACTACTGATGATGATAAGCTGAATAACTTATCCATCATCGCAGTCACGCGCTTCTCATGCACCTTAGGAGATCCTGTGGCCGGTGAAGCAGAAGCAGCCGGCGATACTACCGTCAAGTTCAAATCACGCAGCATGCGTAGCATATAGCTCCATGCACCCATATTCTCCGGTTCTTCCTGAGCCCAGATCAGCTTGGCGTTTTTTGCATAGCCTGCAATCACCTCACGAATTTGCTTCTCAGGCAGCGGATACAATTGCTCAACGCGCACCACAGCCATGTTTGATCCGGCTTCGCGCTTCTCTTTTTGTTCCAGAATGTCGTAGAAGACTTTGCCCGAACACAATACCACTGTATCCACTTTTTTCGCTGCCACGCCGTCGTCAGCAATCACTTCTCTGAATGAGCCACCAGCCATTTCATCCAGGCTTGATACCGCCTTTGGATAACGCAACAACTTCTTGGGTGTAAACACGACAAGCGGCTTGCGGAATTCCTGATGCACCTGACGACGCAACAGGTGATAATGATTCGCCGGTGTTGTTGGATTACACACAATCATGTTGTTCTCGGCACACAATTGCAGGAAACGCTCCATGCGAGCAGAGCTGTGTTCACTGCCCTGACCTTCGTAGCCGTGCGGTAAGAAAAGCGTAATGCCGTTCATCGTGCGCCATTTGTCTTCAGCAGCAGAAATGAACTGGTCAATAATGATCTGCGCTCCATTGTTGAAGTCGCCGAATTGTGCTTCCCAAATGGTCAGTCCTTGCGGTGTTCCGAAAGCATAACCATAATCGAATCCAAGCACTCCGTACTCACTGAGCAATGAATTGAACACCGTGAACTTCGCTTGCTTGTCACTGATGGTATTGAGTGTGATAATCTCCTTCTCGCGATCCTCATCTGTTTTTACTACCGCGTGACGATGGGAGAACGTTCCGCGTTCAACGTCTTGACCGCTGATACGCACGGGGTGACCTTCTTCTAACAGTGTAGCATAAGCCATCAACTCGCCCATAGCCCAATCCAGTTTATTGTCGTCAATCATCTTCAGACGATCGGCGAAAACTTTCGCTGTTTTAGCGATGAATTTTTCATCGGCCGGCAGTGTACTGATGCGCTTGGCTAGTGCTGTCAGTTTTTTCTTATCGTAACCGGTGGCAATGGTTTGTTCGAAGTCTGCATCTGTGGCCTTGCGGATTCCTTTCCAGGTCTCTTCCATGAAGTGCTTCACGTGCGCCATTTTCATGCCTTTGGCAATTTCCAATTTGGCATCGAGCATCGCTTCAAAGCGGTTCTTCACGTCTGTTGCATAGGCGCTGTCTATCGTGCCTTCTGCAATCAACTGGTTCATATAAATCTCACGCAGCGATGGGTGAGAGGCGATCAGTTTATACAACGTCGGTTGCGTGAACTTAGGCTCATCACCTTCGTTGTGGCCGTATTTGCGGTATCCCAGAAGGTCGATGAAAACGTCCATGTGGAATTTCATGCGGTATTCCAGCGCAATTTTCATCGTTTCGATAACAGCTTCGACGTCATCTGCATTTACGTGAAATACGGGGCACAGCGTTGTTTTCGCTACGTCCGTGCAATAGGTAGAAGAACGGCCATCAAGGTAATTCGTCGTAAATCCAACTTGGTTGTTGGTCACAATGTGAATGGTTCCACCCGTGCGGTAACCATCGAGGAGTGCCATCTGTACAATTTCATACATGATGCCCTGACCGGCGATTGCAGCGTCACCATGCACCAATATCGGCACTATTTTATCTTCGCTATGGAGGTAATGATCAATCTTAGCGCGGGTCAATCCTTCAACAACGGGATTCACTGCCTCAAGGTGAGAGGGGTTTGGACACAACGTCAGGTGAACCTGGTTTCCCGCCGGTGTTACGACATCATTCGAATAACCGTAGTGATACTTTACGTCGCCATCAAAGTTGTCTGAATCTTCAAATTCCAACCCTTCGAATTCCGCAAACACTTGTTCCTGCGGTTTACCCATAATGTTGGTGAGGACATTCAAGCGCCCGCGGTGGGCCATACCAATGACGAATTCCTTTACACCAAGATCACCGCCGCGACGAACGATATAGTCCATAGCCGGAACCATGGCCTCACATCCTTCCACACTGAAGCGCTTGGCCCCAACGAATTTGCGGTGGATATACTGCTCAAAGAGAGAAGCCTTACTGGCCATCTCCAGAAACTGTTTCTTTTCGTCAGCACTGAAGGCCGGCTTTTGAACGGCTTCGATGCGCTCGCGAATCCATTGAATACGCTCGGGTGTGCGCACATAAGTGTACTCCACACCAATATGCTTGCAATAGCACGACTTCAGATGCGCAAGAATGTCACGCAGTTTTGCGGCACCTAAACCAACTTCACTTCCCGCTTGAAAAACGGTATCCAAATCGGCATCTGTCAAACCAAAGTGCTCTAGATCCAGCGTTGGCTGATGCTTTCGGCGCTCACGCACCGGATTGGTTTCGGTAAATAAATGCCCACGTTGACGGTATCCATTGATGAGGTTAATGACTTTAAACTCTTTGATAACCTCTGAACTTAATGCTCCTGCAAGGCCTTCGCCACTTGGCATTGGCGCAAATTCCGCACGCTGAAATTCAAAGCCTTCGAAAAAACGTTGCCAGGAAGTATCTACGGATGAAGGGTCTTGCTTGTACTGCTGGTAGAGGGTCTCAATGGTGTTGAGATCGCTACCGGATAAATAGGAGGAAGCATCCATGCTGATTCAATTTCAATTAGGGAACGCGAAGTTAGCGTTCATCTTGGAATTAAACACAAAATTGACTCGACGGTTCGCACAGCCTGGGATATTGCGGGCTCACGGCCGATAGTGATGTCGCAGCCAAACCTTATAGGCCTCTCGTTCCAGGATGAATTGAACAAGCAGCTCAAGACGTTGGTTGGGATTGCTCTCGGCCATAGCCTGTTTGATGCGTTTCTCGGGAATATCAATGCGGTAAAGGATTGCCGAAAGTGAGCGGCTAATGTGCTCGGAAGAATCATTGAGCGTCTGATGAAGCCGCAGGCGAATCCATTCAATTGTGGGTGTTTCAGGGATATCACCCAGTTCAATGGGGTAAATATCCTTGGCAATTTGAGCGGCCAGAGATTGCAGTAAAAAAAGGCGTTCTTCAGCAGAAAGCCCTTTCTCCAACGTAGCCAATTCAAATCCCTTCATGCCGGAAAGGTAGCTATTAGGGTAACAACCTATGAAATAGTACTATAAATCAATGTTCATGCGAGGGCTTCACTACCTTCGCGCTTCATTTTTAGTTTTATGATTTTTACTTCCATTATTAATCGTGTGAGCGCAACATTGCTGATGCTGTGCGCTTGTTCCGCCCTGTTTGCACAAGGCACTATTCGTGGCTTTGTGAAGGATGAGGAGACCGGCCAACCCGTCATCTTTATCCTCGTGGGATTGGAAGGCACCGCTTTCGGGACTCAAACCGATGAGAATGGATATTACACGCTAACCAAAATCCCCGCAGGAAGCTATACGCTGGTCATCAATCAGTTTGGTTTTAAAGAAGTGCGCGAGCAGATTGCTGTTTCCGGTGATAAAGTGATTGCGAAAAACTACTTCCTCATCAAGGACGATTTGGTGATGAATGAGGTTGAAATCACCGATAAGGGAAGCGCTCAGAAGAACAACGTCAATATTTCTGTGGAGTCAATGCGCTCTAAGGATATTAAGCGTATCCCCAGTGTGGGAGGTGCTCCTGATTTGGCTCAAGCCTTAACTACACTACCCGGTTTTATTAGCACAGGAGACCAAGGTGGTCAGATCTATGTGCGCGGTGGTTCACCTGTTCAAAATAAGGTGTTGCTGGATGGAATGATTGTCTACAACGCCTTCCACTCCATTGGCTTGTTTTCGGTATTCGATACGGATATTATCGCTAATGCAGATGTCTATACGGGTGGTTTCAGTGCACAATTTGGCGGAAGAATTTCTTCAGTGATGGACATTACCACGCGCGATGGAAACAAGCGCGAAATTGATGGACACATTGGGTTGAATCCCTTCGGAGCAAAAGTGCAGATTGAGGGTCCATTGCGCAAACTCAAGGAGAACGGAAGTGGAATTTCTTATGTGTTATCCGCAAAAAACTCGTACCTCGATCGCAGCTCCAAATTACTTTACCCTTACGTAAATGAGGGTAATGGTCTTCCATTCAATTACACTGATATCTACGGAAAGGTGTCGTTCAGTGGCTCAAACGGCTCCAAGTTCAATGCCTTTGGTTTTAGTTTTAATGATGGTGTGACCAGCTATAAAAACCTGGCATCATTGAATTGGAAGAACAACGGCGGCGGCGGAAACTTCGTGGTTGTTCCGGCAAGTTCATCGGTTCTTATCAGTGGAAATTTCGCACGCAGTCAGTACGAGATTGTGATGAGTGAAATCAACAATCCTGACCGCTACAGTAAAATCAACAGCTTCAATTTCGGATTGGATTTCAAATACGGAATCAAAAATGATGTGCTCAAGTACGGTGTTGAAGTAGTGGGTTTCTCCACAGATTACAAAACGTTTGCTCTGCTCGACAATGCGCAGATTGTTCAGGTTACGCAGAACACCACCGAGCTCAATACTTTCTTCGATTACAAAATGAATCGTGGAAAGTGGGTAGTGGAACCCAGCATTCGTTTTCAGTATTATGGCACGCTTAGCGTTTTCTCTCCCGAACCACGTTTGGGTGTGAAGTTCAAGGCCGGTGAGCGCTTCCGATTGAAGGCTGCACTGGGTAAATACACTCAAAACCTGATGGCCACCAACAGCGACCGTGATGTGATTAACCTGTTCTATGGTTTCTTGGCCGGACCGGAGGATTTACAATCGGAGTTCACGGATGAAAATCTCGAACAACGAAGAATTGACAATGTGCTGCAAACTGCTCGACACTACGTTTCCGGATTTGAGTTTGATATCACAGACCGCTGGAACCTGAACGTAGAAGGCTATTTCCGCGACTTCCGACAGCTGACAAACGTGAACCGCAACAAAATTTACGAAAATGGTTCAGGACAGAATAGCGATAAGCCGGAAGAGCTCACGCGCGACTATGTCATTGAAACCGGCAAAGCATATGGTACCGACGTTGTGTTGAAATACGAAGACAAAACCTACTACGTCAATTTGGTGTATTCGATTGCCAAAGTGCAGCGCTGGGACGGTTACCGCTACTATGCGCCGGTATTTGACCGTCGTCACAACCTCAATTTGATTGGAACGTACCTCTTCGGAAAGGAAAAGTGCTTTGAATTGTCAGCGCGCTGGAACTTGGGTAGTGGTCTGCCATTCACCCAAACACAAGGATTCTACAGTGGTCAAGGTGTGTCGCAAGGCATAAGCTTGGATTACCTCACCAATAACAGCCAGTTTTTAAGTGTGCAGTACGCTGAATTGAATGGCGGTCGTTTGCCTTATTACCACCGACTGGATGTGAACTTGAAGCGCACATTCAAACTGAATAAGAACAGCAACCTGGAAGTGAATGCAGGCGTGACCAATCTGTATAATCGCGCTAACGTGTTCTACATCGATCGCGTAACGGGTGAACGCATTGATCAATTGCCGTTCTTGCCCACCATTGGTATTGACTTTACATTCTAAATAGAAACTTAGTCAAACGGAATATTTTCCATTAGACCATTGACGACGTTCAAGGTTCCGCCTGTCTCGAAACTGGTGAGAGAACAATCAAATCCTGCCGTTAGGCGATGACCGGTCGTGTCGATAATTTGAATGGAACCCATTGGGGATGAGCCGCCATCATAGACAGTCGTATCGGCAATCACACGAATGATATTCGAGTCGAAATTCAGTCCATAGGAACCCGGCGCCAAATCGTCCAGTAAAATAAACATCTGACGACCCAACAGGTCCTGACACGAAAATTCATGCACGCCCATGATCGAGTCGAAGGAATATTGAAATGTTGTGCTGTCGCCATAGAATGCCGGAAATCCTTCGAAATCAGCAAACCAGTTCATGTCAATTGCCTCGGGCAGCGTATCAATGGGCTCTTCGTAATTGTCATCCGGAATGGTGTCTTGAGGTTCTTCAGGTAAAGCTTGTGTGGGGGAGTAGTTCGTGAGATCATCATCTTGAACACATCCAACCTGGCATGTGATACAGAAAGTCAGTGCTCCCAGAAGGGCATAACGATTAATAAAAGACATAGCGTATAAATTGCGATTGAACGACAACCGATTTTGAATTTAACTGTTTTCCAAAGGTACAACTATGTTAATTTCGAACCGATTTTTTCAATACACATACAAATCACAATTGCATAATGGCAAACAAGTATCAAGCACAGATTGACGCCTTCATGGCCGAGATCAAAAGCAAAAACCCTAATGAGCCTGAGTTTTTGCAAGCGGTGCACGAGGTGGCCGAAGCGGTCATTCCCTACATCGAAGAAAATCCAAAGTATAAAACTGCGAAGGTGTTGCAGCGCATCGCTGAGCCTGAGCGTACCATCATGTTTCGTGTGCCATGGGTAGACGATAAGGGTGAAATTCAAGTCAATCGCGGTTATCGCGTAGAATTCAATTCTGCGATCGGTCCATACAAAGGCGGTTTGCGTTTTCACCCAACAGTGAACCTCTCTGTACTCAAGTTTTTGGGCTTCGAGCAGATATTCAAGAACTCTTTGACCACCTTGCCAATGGGCGGTGGTAAGGGCGGATCTGATTTCGATCCAAAGGGAAAGAGTGATCGTGAAGTGATGGCATTTTGCCAGAGCTTTATGAATGAGCTTTCACGTCATATTGGTGCGGATACCGATGTTCCTGCCGGCGATATCGGCGTGGGTGGACGTGAAATCGGATTCATGTTCGGACAATACAAGCGTCTGCGCAATGAATTCACCGGCGTATTCACCGGAAAGGGCCGCACATGGGGTGGATCACTCATTCGCCCGGAAGCTACAGGTTACGGCTGTGTATACTTCGCTGCTGAAATGCTCGGAACAAAAGGAACTGACTTCAAAGGAAAAACGGTTGTTGTTTCCGGCTCAGGTAACGTAGCTCAGTATGCTATTGAAAAGGCAACACAGCTCGGTGCTGTAGTTGTGACAGCTTCCGATAGCGATGGATACATTTATGACAAGGATGGAATTACGACTGAGAAGCTCGCATTCATCATGGAATTGAAGAATGTGAAGCGCGGTCGCATCAAAGAATATGCAGACAAATACAAGTGTGAATACGTAGCAGGCAAAACACCTTGGGGTGTGAAGTGCGACATCGCATTGCCATGCGCAACACAGAATGAATTGCATGGTGATGATGCCAAGGCGCTTATCGCCAACGGCGTTATGGCGGTTGCTGAAGGCGCTAACATGCCTTCAACTCCGGAAGCGGTGGAGGCATTCCTTCATGGCAAAGTGTTATTCGCTCCCGGCAAGGCTTCAAACGCCGGTGGAGTAGCCACTTCAGGGCTTGAAATGTCACAGAATTCATTGCGTCTTTCCTGGACACGTGAAGAGGTGGATCAACGCCTGCACAACATTATGAAGAGTATCCACGAGGCGTGCGTGAAGTTTGGTAAAGATGGCGATCACATCAATTATGTGAAGGGCGCTAACGTTGCCGGATTCGTGAAGGTGGCTGATGCGATGCTCGATCAGGGCGTGGTGTAATACAATACTGAAAGAATGATGGGGGCTGTCTTTGAAAAAAGGCAGCCCTTTTTCATGGATACCGTTTTTACGGTATTCAAGATGCCTTCCCGCGGAATACCCTTCAAAAGGTATGGTGAACCTCTCGGTGATACTGTCAATTTGTAGGCATGATGAAGAGGGGATTTTTACTTGTTTTCGTGCTGTTGGTAAGCCTACAAAAGATGTTGGGTTACACGGAGAGAATACTTTCAGATACGATACCACCCATCCAATTGAAAGGCGTGGAGATTGTGACCGAACGCACTGTTTTGCCCATGCATCGAATGGCGAACGTGCACGGAACGATCATCATCGCCGGTAAGAAAAATGAGGTCATCGAACTGGCGAGGTCTGCCGCGGATCTGGCATCGGTAAATCAGCGGCAAATATTTGCCCGCGTCCCCGGCCTGATGATTTGGGAAAGCGACGGCAGCGGAATTCAAATCGGAATAGCCGCCAGAGGGCTAAGTCCCAATCGGTCGTGGGAGTTTAACACGCGGCAGAATGGATACGATATCACACCCGATGTGTTTGGTTATCCGGAAGCCTATTACACACCGCCGATGGAAGCCGTTGAGCGTATTGAGTTTGTGCGAGGATCAGCATCCTTGCAATTCGGTCCGCAATTCGGAGGAGTGGTCAATTATGTGCTCAAGTCCGGTCGAGGAGAAAAGCCCTTCTTTTACGAAGGACGACAATCAGCGGGCAGCTTCGGTTTGATTTCCTCCTACAATGCCATTGGCGGCACAAAGGGTAAAGTGAGTTACTACGCATTTGCCCAACAACGAAAAGGGAACGGCTGGAGAGAGAATGCAGCTTTCGATAGCAAGGCACTTTACGGAAGTGTCGAATACAAGGCCAACGAGAAGATCTTGATTGGTTTGAACCTCACTCACTCCGAATTCTTAAGTCAGCAGCCCGGAGGTTTTACCGATGAACAATTCAACAATGATTGGAGAAGCAGCACGCGTTCGCGCAATTGGTTGAGTATCCCGTGGAATGTCGCCTCTGCGTTTGCGAAGATTCGCACGTCGGATCGCTCCCTGGTGGACTTCAAACTATTTGGCGTTCTCGCTGATCGCTCGAGCATTGGATTTATGAAGGGCATCAACATCAACGATACCATCAATGCCTCAATGGGCACATACAACTTGCGTAAGCTGGATATCGATGCTTATCAATCCTGGGGTGCAGAGTTGCGTTGGCTAACCGAGTATACGTTGTTGGGAATGGAGAACCGGTTGGCCACCGGAGTTCGTTACTCGGATGCTCATACCCATCGCCAAATCGATGGAGCCGGTTCCGTTGCCTCGAATTTCAGCAATGAACTCGTGCAAGGTGAATTCGGTAAAAACCTGTTTTACGACAACATCAATACGGCTGCTTTTCTCGAAAATATAGTTCATGTGAACAAGCGATTTACCATCACGCCCGGAGTAAGATGGGAAAATCTGGATAGTAAGAGCCGCGGGTATATCGCACTTTCCGCCGGTGATTTCGAGCCTATCCGGCGCCAGCGATCTTTCGTGCTTGCAGGTATAGCGGCTCAGTATGAATGGGATCTCATCAACTTATATGCTAATGCAACACAAGCTTACCGACCCGTTGTATACAGCGATTTGACGCCCGCTTCAACAACGGACGTCGTTGATCCTAATCTTCAAGATGCATCCGGCTATAACGCAGAAGCAGGTTTACGCGGAGTGCATAAAAACTGGCTCAATTTCGATGTGGGTTTGTTTTACCTCAACTACGATAACCGAGTAGGAACGGTGGTACGAGATGGTGTCAACTTCAAAACCAATGTGGGAACAAGCGTCAGCAAGGGACTTGAAATTTTCTGCGAATGGGATCCTGTAAAAATGCTGAATGCACCTTTACGCTTCGGGTCGCTGAGTATGTTCGTATCCGGCACATGGATGAACGCCCGCTACACGCGCTGGAATAATCCTGATATCGCCGATGATCCCCTCAAGTCAATAGAGAATAAACGCGTGGAATATGCGCCGGAACATACCTGGCGAACAGGGCTTGCCTACAAGCGCGAAAGCCTCTATGCAACGATTCAATGGAGTTATGTAGGCTCAGTCTTTACCGATGCAGTGAATACTGTTGTGCCTGCAGCTAATGCGCAATCGGGAATCATTGAGGCCTACAAGCTTTGGGACTGCACTGTGAAATACTCCTTTGCGAAACAACTCTTTTTGCAAGCCTCGGTCAATAACATTTTAGATACGGTTTATGCCACCCGCCGATCCGGAGGATATCCCGGTCCGGGACTATTGCCCGGTGCCGGACGCACGATAACGGTGACCCTTGGAATAGCCCTGTAATATTCGTCGAAGATTGTCAGGTGTGTTTTTGGAATTGTGTTACATTCGATAATCCAAATCCCTACACATGCGCTACCTTTTTATCCTTTCGCTTTGCCTGCCACAGGTGCTTTTCGCACAAGAACAGGTGTACACGGAATTTTTTGGCGCGGGTTGCAACACCGGTACGTTGTTGACAGATTATCTGTCGCCGCTGGGAGCCAGCTGGACAGTGACGGAAACAGGTTTCAATGCCGATGGCGCCAATCGCTGGTTTGTTTCTGCAGCGGAAAACGGTAATAGTCCGGGTACGTGTGGGAGCGGTTGTGGCAGCAACCCAACCTTGCATCTGGGGTCTTGGAATGCACCGTTAGTCGGTACAGATCCTGGGGCAGCTTATTTCGAAGGCTTGGATGGCTTCTGTGATTTCTTACCCTGCGGTGCCACTGATATTCGTGCTGAGTCACCTTTTATCGATTGCTCGGCATTTGCCGGCCTTTCTATCGCATTTAACTACATCGAAGGCGGCAATGCGCTTGATAATGCCACGCTATGGTATTACGATGGTACCGCCTGGTCGCAGCTGGTAGACTTGCCCAAAACCCCCATTTGCCCGGATCTTCAGGGAGAATGGACGTCCTACACCATTGATCTTCCGGAAAGTGCCAACAACAATTACTTCGTCAAAATCGGTTTCCGCTGGCAGAATAACGACGATGGTGAAGCACTGGATCCCAGCTTTGCGGTTGATAACCTCATAGTTTATGGGGAATTTGGAACGGATGCTGTAGCCCCTTCCGCCGTATGTCCTTCGGATACGACCATCTACACCGAAGATTACTGCTACTTTCTGGGCGATTTTGAAAGCCTGACTATTGCTGAGGATAATCTCGATCCTTTCCCTTCGGTCATTCAAACGCCGGTAGTTGAAACCCTGCTATCACCGGGCTTGCATATTATCAATATCGTGGCTGCTGACTTCGCCGGTAACTCCAATCAGTGCTTTTTTACGCTGACACTGATTGATGATGATGCTCCTGTAATTGAATGCCCACCCGCAGTGACCTATGAGGCAGGGTTTGGCGAGACAGGAGCTGAGTTGGAAGTGCCACTTCCTGTAGCAACCGACAATTGCTCAGGGACGCTTAGTTTTTCAAATGACTTTGATGCGGCTTCGCCGGTAGTGGCCTTCTTCCCACAAGGAATTACCACTGTTACCTATTCAGTTACTGACGATGCGCTGAATACTTCCCAATGCACTGTTCAGGTTGAGGTTACTGTTTCACCCGTCAATTGCTGCTTGGGTGATCTCAATTGCGATGGTGCTGTTACGGTTGCTGATTTGCTCATACTCATTAGCGATTTCGGTTGCGTTGGAAATGCCTGCGAGTCCGATTTGGATGAAGACAATGTTGTTGGTGTGAGCGATCTTCAGATCTTCAATCAGCTTTACTTAACCGTCTGCCCGCAGTAGTCTCAACTTTCTGTCTTACATTCGCGCGAATTTATTAACCCGATAAATTCAGCGCTCATGGCTTCCTGGCAAGAAAAATTCGTAGGTGAAGGTCTTACTTACGATGATGTTCTCCTCATCCCGGCTTTCTCCGAAGTGCTTCCTCGCGAAGTATCGGTTCGCTCCAAATTCTCACGCAACATTGTGCTCAACACACCGGTGGTTTCTGCCGCAATGGAT
>JBKCDO010000258.1:0-2455 GCA_046304755.1 Flavobacteriales bacterium | reverse complement strand
GAGTTCCATCTATGAGTTTCTTGGCGCGAAGCCTGATGAGATACCTATGCTCTGGCTGGCTGCTCCGCTCACTGGTTTGATTGTCCAGCCAATCATCGGTTACATGAGCGACCGCACGTGGCATCCTACTTTTGGACGTCGTCGTCCGTATTTCTTTGTTGGCGCCGTGCTCAGTTCGCTGGCGCTGATGATGATGCCCAATTGCAGTGAGCTTTGGATGGCAGCAGGTTTGTTGTGGATTCTGGATTCTTCCATCAATATTTCGATGGAACCCTTTCGAGCGGTTGTTGCCGATAAGCTTCCCGAAAATCAGCGCACGTTCGGCTTTAGCATGCAGAGTTTGTTCATTGGTTTGGGTTCCGTAGTGGCCAGCGCGCTTCCCTGGATATTCACTCACTGGCTGGGAGTGCAGGATGCAGAGGGACATGTAGGCATTCCAACGAATGTCAAGCTCAGCTTTTACATTGGTGCGGCTGCGTTTTTCCTGTTCGTGATGTACACGATTCTCACCACGAAAGAATATCCGCCGCAGGAGATTTCCGATCGCGAGAAAGTCATTGAACGTAAAAAGGGTTTTGGCGCCGGTGTAGAAGAAATAGTGCATGCCATTATGCATATGCCACGCAAAATGAAGCAGCTCGCCTTGGTGCAGTTTCTCACCTGGCCGGGATTATTTCTGATGTGGTTTTACTATACGCCTGCCGTTGGTGCCGATATTTTTGGTGGACTGGCTGCAGAAGATGCTGATCCCGCTCTTCGTGCGCTCTACAAAGAGGGGAATGAAATCGCGGGACTTACCTATAGCATTCAAAACCTAACGACGTTCTTGTTTGCCTTGGCATTGCCGGTATTGGCCGGTCGTATCGGTAAAAAATTCACCCACCAGTTGTGCCTTACCATCGGCGGTGCCGCCTTGATTTCATTGCAATTCATTCACGGTGCCGAGCAATCGCATTGGTTGTTTGTGGTGATGGCATGCGTGGGAATTGCCTGGGCGAGTATCCTCTCGATGCCCTATAGCATGCTCAGCGACTGCTTGCCGGCGGATAAGATTGGCGTGTATATGGGGATTTTCAATTTCTTCATTGTGTTGCCGGAAATCATCGCCGCGCTTTCGTTTGGTTGGGTGATGGAGAATGTTCTGGATCAAAACCGCATGCTGGCTATCAGCCTGGGAGGTTGCTTGTTGATTGCCGCCGGTGTAGTTGCTATGCGCGTGAAGGAGTAGGAGCGGTTATGACTGAGCTGAGAGCCGAATGGCCTGCTCAATAACTGCAAGTGCCTCATCAATTTCCTTCTCTGAAATGGTAAGCGGTGGCGCAATTCGAAACGACCATGGACACGAAAGAAACCAGAATGTGATAACACCATGGTCCATGCAGTATTCTACGACTTTACGCACGTGCTCTTCGTCGGGCATGTCAATAGCGAAGTAATATCCGCGCTGACGAACTTCTTTGACATGCGGTAAGTTGCGCAGAAAGGCGGCAATGCGCTGACCTCTGTGTTCGATAGGGGTAACTACCTGTTCGTTTTTGAACACTTCAAGACATGCGGTAACGCCTGCACATATAAGCGGATGCCCGGCAAAGGTGCTGATGTGCCCGAGCATGGGGTCATGTGTGAGCAGCGCCATGTGATCGCGTGATGAGACAAAACAACCAACTGGAACTCCACCTCCGAGGGCTTTGCCTAAAACGAGAATATCGGGCACTATTCCAAATTGCTCGAATGCGAATAAAGAACCCGAGCGCCCCATGCCGCATTGAATTTCATCAAGAATGAGTAGCGTGCCTGTTTCGGTGCAACGTGCACGTAGCGCTTGCAACCATGCAGCATCGGGTATGCGTACACCTGCATCACCTTGAATGGTTTCTGCAATCACACAAGCGGTTTGTGTAGTGATGTTTTCCAAATCCGCTATCGCATTGAATGTGATGAATTGCACATCAGGAAGCAAAGGTCGAAAAGCTGATTTCTTTTTTTCGTTGTGACTCACACTCATGCTTCCGTGTGTATTGCCGTGGTAAGCGCCTTTGCAGGCGATGAGCTGTGTACGACCGGTAACACGTTTGGCCAATTTCAAAGCAGCTTCAATGGCTTCTGTTCCGCTGTTCACGAAGTAGCAGGTGTTAAGCGAAGAAGGCAGCGCAGCAGTAAGAAGCTCTGCCGCTTTTTTTTGTGAAGCTTGCAGATACTCGCCATACACCATCACATGCAAGTGCTTTTCGATTTGGTTGTGCAAAGCCTGTTTAATATGGAGGTGACCATGCCCAAGGTTGTTTACACCAATACCGGAGATAAAATCCATGTAGCGCTTTCCATCGGTTGTATAAATAAAAACTCCATCAGCGCGCTCGACCTCCAGTCCGAACGGATGGAGGGTGGTTTGTGCAAGTCCGATATCGAGAAGAGGGGTGGGCAAGGGCGTACTTTGTAAGGGAACGAAGGTAGA
>JBKCDO010000257.1:0-2747 GCA_046304755.1 Flavobacteriales bacterium | reverse complement strand
TTCAGCGCCCTGGCATGCGGTGAATAGAAGTGTTGCTTCATCGGCGCTAGGATTTGAGACTAGTTAAAGGTGGCGCCATCCACATCATTTATAAACCGAATCACCCCACCCATAAACACTTGCTGGTCATCCCACATCGATAAGTGACTTCCGTTGGGACAGTATAAGAATCGCCCGTGCGGCACCATTTTGCTTTGCTCCTCCATTGCCGCGGGGTCCATGGTGTCGTGTTTCGCACCAATCATCAGAGTTGGCGTTTTGATTTCTTTCAGGCGTGCTTTGATGTCCCACGAAGCAAGCCTACCGCTGATGCCGAACTCACTCGGACCTTGCATGAGAGTGTAGATGGAGTTGTTGCCGTGCTTGAACGAGCGCGTGCAGGGCTCAGGCCATGGATTCAAGCGGCAGATGTGATGATTATAATAATGCTCTTGTAATAGCTCCATGAAGCGCGGATTGGCAAAGTCTTGCTTGGCTTCGATTGCACGTATCTCTGCCAGCACTGCAGGATCCATTTGCTTGGCCAATACCTCATCAGCGTATTTACCATATTCAGGAGCACTCGCCACCATGTTGGCTACGATGAGTCCTTTGAGATGTTGCTGATATTTCAATGCGTATTCCATAGCTAGGATTCCACCCCAAGAATTACCCAGCACATAAAAGTTTGTGCTGTCTGCACCAATTGCGCGGCGCACTTGTTCGACTTCCTCCACAAAGCGCTCGGTAGTCCACAAGCTGCTGTCGGTCGGCTGATCGCTGTAATAAGAACCCAACTGATCGTACTCGTAAAACTCAAATCCTTCACGCAGGAAAAAAGTTTCAAAACACTCCATGTACTCATGCGTCATTGCAGGACCGCCGTGCAGGAGTAATACCTTGATGCGCGGATTGTTGCCAAAACGCTTGGTCCATACGTTGAATGTTCCGACCGGGGTTTCAATGGGTATCATGCGTACACCACCGGCTTCAACAGAGTCGGCGTAAGTGAAGTAGGAGGTAAGGATATTTTCCGCCTTCGAAGTCTCCTTTGAGGATTCTTTACATGCAGCAAATGCTAGAATGAAGAGCAGAGTAAGTAAGCGTTTATTTGTCATTGGAGAATCTATGTTTTACAAAGGCCGAATCTAATCCATTACCCCTCACCCCACACCCCTTATCCCTTACCTTCGCCGCATGAACAAAGATAAAATCTTCGCTCGCGAAACGCTGGCTACGGCTACTCACTTGGTTTTACCTGAAAATACCAATACACTGGGCAACCTCATGGGTGGACAATTGCTGAATTGGATGGACGTTATCTCGGCCATATCGGCGCATCGCCACTGTCGCAGAATTGTAGTGACCGCCGCGGTGAATAACGTGTCGTTTCAACACCCCATCAAGCTAGGTGATATCGTGACGATTGAAGCGAAGGTTTCCCGTTCATTCAACTCATCCATGGAAGTGTATATGGAGGTTTTCGTTGAGCATGCGCAAACGGGTGAGCGCAAGAAATGCAACGAAGCGAATTACACGTTTGTAGCCGTGGATCAAATCGGCAGCGCAATACCTGTTCCTGAATTGGTTCCCGAAACGGAAGAAGAAAAACGCCGCTATGATGGTGCCTTGCGCCGTCGTCAGTTGAAGTTGATTCTTGCCGGAAAAATGAAGCCCGATGAGGCTACTGAACTGAAGGCGCTGTTTGTGGAGCCCAAAGCGTTTCAATAGCACTCGTTATTTGCTCTGCCGTGATATGGTCGATGCAGCGGTTGTTCATGCCGTGCTTGCATCTATTTCCTAACTTAGAACAGGGATAATCAAGCGGCTTGAATGATGCGCTTGCAAGAGGTTCAAGTATAATACTCGCAGGATCCGGCAGGTAAGGATACATACCTAGACCAGGCTTAGTGCAACCCCACAGCGAAATGATCTTTTTCCGAAATGCCGAAGCAATGTGCATCATGCCGGTATCACCCGCAATGACGATTGATGCCCGCCTCACGGCATCAGCGCTCTGATGCAAGGTCCAACTACCACAACTATTATAGACGTTCTTGCCGCAGGCGCTGACTATTTCGTCTCCCATTGCTTTGTCCTCCGGGCCACCAATCAAAACTAACGGCTGTCGAATCGCTTGACAAACTTCTCTCAAATGCTGCGGACTCATTCGTTTACCTTCATGGGCCGCGCCTATGGCGAAGGCGATGAATGGTCGTTGCATGATTTCAGGCAACCCTTGTTCCGAGATGCCCTTGTTTGCTGGAATATAATATTCGGTTCCTTTGCCGTCGGCAGTGATGTGAAGAGGTTGGAGCGTCTCGAAGTAGCGATCGACAATGTGATTATTCGGCATTTTGTTAATGCCGAAATTGACCCAGAACCATTTTTGAATATTATATTTATGCAGCGAAGTTGATGGAACGCCTAAAGCGCGCTTCACTTGAGCAGAACGCAGGTTGCTGTGCAGATCGATGATGCGGTCAAAGTGCTCTGCGCGCAATTGCGGTATGACTGCATTTACGTTATCTTCTATCGTGTGTATGCGGGCTACATGCGGATTGGCTTCCAGCACACCTGCAAAGCTCTTCTTGGTTAATACGTGAATCTCAACCTCCGACTTCATCTGCTCTTTGATCGCACGCAACAGCGGTGTGATCAGGACTATGTCGCCAATCGAACTGAAGCGTATGATGAGAATTTTAGTCATCGGTCATTGTTTGTTGGTGACTAGTAACCAGTGAATAGTAAATAGTGAATAGGAACCA
>JBKCDO010000256.1:0-6909 GCA_046304755.1 Flavobacteriales bacterium | reverse complement strand
CTGTAGTCGTGATCCTGAAAGTTCGATTCTTTGCCGGCATTGGTTTCCACCACTACATCGTGACCATTGTTGACCAGAAGCGCAACGCTTTCAGGCACCAATGCTACGCGTCGCTCCTGAAAGGATGTCTCCCGGGGAATGCCAATGGCAATACGGGATTGGCGTTTGTGAACGGCCACGAGTTCTTCCTGTGGCATTAGTGCGGCCTCTTTGGCGAGGGCCTTCATGGCATCTTTTTTCTGGTTCATGGCCGGTTCAATGGAGCTATTTTTCCCGAAAGGCAAGATAACGCAGTGCGCGCGAGTGTTGCAAGCGATCTTGATCAGGTTTTGACCATTGGATGTTGAAAGGAAAGTCCTTGCACGGGGCGTGCTTTCTATTATTTTTGGCCCGTTAAAACCGACCAATAACCATGGCCAATCACGACCCTAATCATTCTTCAAAAGAGAGAACCATCCTTTGGATTATCCTTCCTGCTACTGTTGCTGTTTCCTTGCTGTTCACCAAGCTGAATCACAAGATTGATCAACCTGCTGAAAAGCTGAACGCTGATTTGAGCGGGGTGAAGAAGGAGGTTCCTGCTGCTGAGCATAAGGCAGAAGGCGATACCACTCATGTGATGGCTGCTGATACGGCACACGCAGGGGCTGACACCACCCATGCAGCGCCGCACGGCACCGGTCATTAATCCGGAAATACAAAGGTTCGTATTCCCTCCGATTCGGTGATGAGAATGCGTGGCATGGATTCCGTAAGCGAACCTGCCTGTTCCGGCCATTCGATAAAAATGTAGTGTCCGCTATCGAGATACTCCTCGAAGCCAATAGCACTCAGCTCTTGGGGAGAGTTCAAGCGGTATAAATCAAAGTGGAAGAGCCGTTTTCCGTCAGGAAGATGGTATTCATTGACCAAGGAAAATGTTGGACTTCCTTCGAAATCCAGTCCAAGCGACTGACAAACGGCACTCATGAAAGTCGTTTTACCAACTCCCATTTCTCCCATAATTGCAAAGTGTCCTCCATGCGGATGAGCGGCCAAAAATTCGGCGGCGATAGCAGGTATTGCTTCAACGGTGGATGCTTGTCTGACCATAAGTGTTTTGCGCGGCAGGCAAAGTTAAAGATGTCAGGGTGGCGAACATTCAACGCGTGATGAATGTTTGCCGTGTATGAAAAAGGGAACAGCTATCGTGTGGTTCACCAATGACTTGCGCTTGGAAGACAATGGAGTGCTGCGCGCAGCGATGGATCATCATGAGCACATCGTGCCTGTGGTGTGCATTGACAAGGAGTATCATCACTCATTTCAATGGGGCTTTCGACGCACGGGTGCACGCCGCATGCAGTTCCTATTGGAATCGATTGCGGATTTGCAAGTCTCATTGCACAAGGCAGGGGCTCATTTGCAAATTGAGGTTGGTAATCCTGTAGAAGCCATCGTCAATAGAGTGAGAGCTACCGGAGCATCTATTGTTTACGCTAAAAAAGAGGTAGGATACGAGGAGTTGCAGCTTCAGCAGCGTTTTATGAAAGAGCTCTGGAAATGCAATGCGGAGCTTTCTGTTATCAGCACGAGTACGCTTTTTCATCCTGAAGATTTGCCTTTTGGCGTCCGTGATGTGCCGGAGATTTTTACCGATTTCAGAAAGCGCGCTGAACGGGAGACGATGGTTCGAGCTGTTATCGAAAAGCCTGCGGAAATCGTTTCGCCCGAATTGCCTGTTTCCACTTTGCCGAGTCTGGAACAGTTGGGTTATGAGGCACCAACAACGGATGCCCGCAGCGTGTTGGCCTTTCGCGGTGGTGAGTCGGCGGCAATGCAGCGCTTATCCTATTATCTCGGAGAGAAGCGCCTTCTCTCTAACTATAAAGAAACCCGCAATGGCTTGATTGGCGGTGATTATTCTTCGAAGTTTTCGCCGTGGCTGGCGATGGGATGTATTTCTCCGCGCACTATTTACGAAGCCGTTCAAGAGTATGAGCGCACGGTTGAGTCCAACGACTCTACGTATTGGTTAATCTTCGAATTGATCTGGCGCGATTACTTCCGATTCGCCATGAAGAAACACAAGCAGTCGTTTTTTCGTTTGGGTGGAATTCAAGGGAAGCAAGTGCCTTCAGCCCGCAATAAAGAGATCATTCAGCGATGGATAGATGGCAACACGGGTGTGTCGTTTGTCGATGCCAATATGCGTGAGTTGCGTTCGACCGGTTTTATGAGTAATCGCGGAAGGCAAAACGTGGCGAGCTATTTCTGCAATGATTTAAAGCAAGATTGGCGCATGGGGGCAGCATATTTCGAAGAGCAACTCATCGATTACGATGTAGCGAGCAATTGGGGAAACTGGGCTTACCTCGCCGGTGTCGGCAATGATCCTCGCGGCAATCGCTATTTCGATATTGAGAAGCAGGCCAGGCAGTATGATGGGGCAGGGGAGTATAGGAGGATGTGGGGGAAGTGAAAGGGGTGAAATGGTGAAATGGTGAATAGTAAATAGTAAATAGTAAATAGTAAATAGTAAATAGTAAATAGTAAATAGGTCGCGGTCTTCAGTCCTCAGTCCCCAGTCCCCAGTCCCCAAAATGTTTACTTTTGGTGCATGAAGAACGTCAAGCTTATCGAATGTCCGCGCGATGCGATGCAAGGCATTGCGGAGTGGATACCGACGGAAGTGAAGGTGAATTATTTGAATCACTTGTTGCGTGTTGGGTTTGATACGCTTGATTTTGGAAGCTTTGTTTCCCCTAAAGCGATTCCGCAAATGCGCGATACAGCCGAGGTGCTGCGCAAGCTTGATTTTACCGGGGCGCGTTCCAAGTTACTGGCGATTATCGCCAACACACGCGGTGGTGAAGATGCTTGTCATTTCGATGAGATCCAATACCTGGGGTATCCCTTTTCTATTTCAGAAACGTTTCAGCAGCGCAATACCAACGCGAGCATTGAGGAGTCGCTGGTGCGTGTGGGAGAAATTGCTGAACTTTGTGTGAAGCACAGAAAGGAGCTCGTCGTGTACATTTCAATGGGCTTTGGAAATCCTTATGGTGATCCCTGGAGTCCCGAATTGGCGGCATCCTGGAGCAGTCGTCTGTACCGCGAATTTGACGTGAAGATTATTGCCTTGAGTGACACGGTGGGCGTAGCGATACCCGACTCGATAGGAGCGTTGTTCAATACCGTCATTCAAGCCCTTCCTGAAGTGGAATTCGGAGCGCATTTGCACAGTGTTCCGGCAGATGCAATCGCCAAAATGGATGCGGCACTGCAAGCGGGTTGTCGCCGATTCGACGGGGCTATCAAAGGCTTTGGTGGTTGTCCGATGGCGACTGATAAACTCACGGGCAACATGCCCACCGAGTTGATGGTAGATCATCTCAGGCATTCCGGCTACGAGCATGCCATCGATCAGGAGGCCTTCACGGCGGCTATGCGCATTGCTGCTGATGTGTTTTCTTCCCATTGATTTTACAGGGATTTTTCGAAAAATCCACACGGGTTGTAACCTTCATAGGAGAGGTCACGTTCAACTGCTTGACCTAACTTTATTTTCTTCACCTATGAACGAGAAACCATCCTTTAACGATCGTCGATGCAAGATTCGCATCAACATCAAACGTTTTGAAGCCATTCAATTGAGCGAGAATGATTGGGGTTACCCCACATTCTATCACTGCCTCAACTGAACAACGATACCGCGGGTAGTGATGTGCCCGTTGCGCTTAAACTGATAAATAAAACCGGCTTCCACATGGAAGCCGTTTTTTTTTACCTCACCCCTCACCCCTCACCCCTCACCCCTCACCCGTCGAGACGCACCCCTTATTTTTGTCGCATGAAAAACATCCTCATCACCGGCGCGAGTTCCGGCATCGGCGAAATCACCGCCCGTCTATTGTGCTCAAAGGGTTATCGCGTGGGATTGATGGCACGTTCTGCAGAAAAATTGGAACGCTTGGCATCAGAGCTGGGAGATGCCGCGCAGGCTATTCCGTGTGATGTGACCGATTATGCTCAAGTAAAATCAGCCATCGAAACGTTTGTGAAAAAACACGGTTCCATCGATGTGCTCATCAACAATGCGGGACTGGGCTATTTCGATACGCTCGTGGGAGGAAAGATAGAGGAGTGGCACACGATGGTGGATGTCAATATCAAAGGTGTACTCAATTGCATTCACGTGGCGCTACCCTCATTGATTGAGGCTCGAGGGCACGTCATCAATCTGGGATCGTTGGCCTCGCATCAGGTGTTTCCAAACTCCGGTGTGTATTGCGCAACGAAACACGCCTTGATTGCAATCAGCGATAGCCTGCGTATAGAACTTCCGGACAAACTGCGGGTTACCACAATAAGTCCGGGATCAGTAGACACGCCATTCATCATGAGCACGACCAATGCGCAGATGTTGGAACAATACAAAGATTATTTCGCTGCGGGCTTGCGTCCGGAGATGATTGCCGCCCAAATCGAGCATGCCATCGAAGCACCTGCAGGCAGCGTCATCAGCGAGATTATTATTCGCCCGAATAGAGCGCTGAAGTAAGCCTACTTCTTCAAATACTCTGTAAACGTCTTTTTGAATTTCTCCACTTTCGGCCTCACGACCATTTGGCAATACGGCTGTTCGCCATGGAGACTGAAATAGTCCATGTGATAATCTTCTGCACGGTAGAATGTATCAGCGGGCACCACTTCGGTCACAATAGGATCTGACCAGTTGCCGCTTTCATTGGCGGCTTTTACAGCCAATTCCGCAGAGGCCTTTTGTGCTTCGCTATGATACATGATGGAAGAACGGTATTGTGTTCCCACATCTCCTCCCTGGCGGTTGAGCGTGGTGGGGTCGTGCGTTCCGAAGAAAACTTCCAGAAGCTGATTGTAACTGATAATTCGTGGGTCAAAGGTGATTTGACAAACTTCTGCATGGCCTGTTCTACCCGTGCAAACCTCTTTGTAGGATGGATTTTTTATCTGCCCACCGGCATAGCCACTTTCCACTTTTAATACGCCATTGACTTGTTGGTAGACGGCTTCGACACACCAGAAGCATCCGGCGCCGAAGGTGGCGATTTCTGAAGAATCTGTGGAGGTGTTATGCATAACGGGGAGTTGAATTTTATGGGATGAATTGGTCGGTTGTGAACACGCAGTGAGCGTGAACAGAAAGGCGAAATAAATCGAAAGCGTCCGCATAGATTATTTATTAGACAACAACAACAGAACTAACCCACGGTTCATTGCGTTAACCATCAATAGCGGAATCTTAAAAAACCTAAAGCAAAAGAGAGCGTAGGATTTTCGTCATTGAAAAACGTCAGCATGTCGCGTGTAGCAACGCCGAATTCGTACCCTCCGCCTGCTGCTGTGAAATAGATACCGGCCGACAGTTTCGAAGCATAATTACCTCCGGTGGAGAATCCTGTTTGCAAGTGAAGCCAAGGCCAAGGGGTGAACTCAATACCTGCGTTATAAACGGCGCGTTGAAGATTCGCCTTGTTGTCGTTCATAGGGGCGACCACATCAAAGCCAATACGAAGTTTTTGCACTTGTTCATAGCCGATTCCCAGGCGAGCAGTAGTGTTGAGACGTGTGGTGCGCGTTTCGGCGCCTTTCCAAACGAGCAAGGCATCCAATCCATCGAAGTTATTCAGCATGGATCCGAAATCAAGCGATTCCAAACCTGCTCCGTCAAAATCAGTGAGTTTACCATCGGCCAGTTCGTAGATGTTGCCGTCCCAGACCATCTCACCGATATCATTAATTGCTGCATTGAGGATGAAATGTTCGGCCACGAGCATACTTGCACCGAGATCGAAACCGACTCCCTTTCCAACGGGCTTGAGGTTTGGAGCATCTTCTGAAAGTGCTGAGGGATTATCCGGAGCATTCTCCAACTGTGAATAATCGAATTTGAAAATAGGGGAGAGCGAACTATAAGCTTCTCCAGTTGCACCATCCACCTGAATAATGCCCTGACCAATCATGAGCTTTGCTCCGATACCGATGTGAAAATCGAAGAGATCCGTCTTGAGCAGGCGTTTTCCCCACGCGGCATTGAATTCACGGTACCAGGTGAATCCGAGTTTTGAATTGCCGAGGATGTCTTTCACAGAAGGAGCGCTGTCAGCAGCGATAAAGGCCTGCAGAATGGTAAACTGGTCGGGATTAAACTGGTCAGGGCGAGCGATGATACTGTCGCGACCGCTTTGTGTGGCGATGATAAGGGAATCAAAGTAGGACGATTGATTGCCCATCCAAATCAGCTCAGTAAGCTGGCGATCGAGTTGGGTGTAATAGTCTACGCGATCACGAATACCAAAGGCAAACGTGCCGGATTTTTTCGTGCGGATTGAGTTGCCAAATGTCATGATGTCCAGATCCACTGCCGATTGTTTCATGGTGAGTTTATCAATCTGGGCCAGCTGTTCGTCGTAAGTAAGTGGCGTCTTCTTCTTCCGCAGGATATTGTCCATTATTTCCTGCTTGGTAAGCAGTTCTGTGTAAACGGAGGCGGTGAAGTCAAAGAGGCCCATGGTGCTGCGCTGTTCGTATCCGGTTTCAAAATCCAGGTTGGCCGGATTGATTGAGAGGGCTTGATAATCCCGTGCAAATGGCGTGGATGCGGCCATTCCGGTGAGGGTAAACGCTGAGGATTCGGGTTGAGCTAATGACGATGAAGAAAAGCAAACGCCTATGGCGAGGGTGAATGCAAATCCGATTAATACGCTAGAAAAGGTTTTCATCCCGAAGTTCTTTATGCTACAAGTCTAGCAAAAAACAACTCCAATTTTATGTGTATAGCGAATATTTGTCATTTTGCAGAATGACTTATTGGATGCTTTATTTTAGGCTCCTGTGATGCGAAATCCCATTTTTTGGCTAGTAATATTCATGTTGCCGTTGATGAAT
>JBKCDO010000255.1:0-10269 GCA_046304755.1 Flavobacteriales bacterium | reverse complement strand
TTTGGAGGGCATGCAGCAGCAGATTGATTTATTGCGCAGTGAGCAGTTGAAGTTGTGGCAACAGCAGCAAGACGAAAAGAACCTCACCATGCAGAAGCAAATCGATGACTTGCGTGAAATGGTGTTTGCTTTAGTGAAAATGAACTCGGGCGATGCCATTGCCGATGGAAGCAATACGTTATTGCCTCCTGATAACCGCAGCGCTACCATTGCGAATTTGCCGGGGTCGATGAATGTCTATTTCGCCAAGGGATCGACCAAGCTGGATGCCGGTTCGGTCCTTTCGTTGAATGAGATTGTCGATATATTGGCGCGCACACCGCAATTGAAATTGATGGTGACCGGCTTTGCGGATAAGTCAGGTGATCCGGCGAAAAACCTATTGCTATCACAGCAGCGTGCCAATGAGGTCAAGCAATTCCTTATCGATAGCGGATTGAGTGCGGATCGATTCATCACCAAATATTATGGCGACCGTGATTCGCGCGAGGAGAGCAGTAACGACCGTCGTGTGATGGTGGAATTCGTTAGAAAATAAGCCCATGAAAATTATTTGTATCGGTCGCAATTACGCCGAGCATGCCAAAGAACTTGGTAATGCCTTGCCCACAGAACCCGTTTTTTTTTGCAAGCCGGATTCGGCCCTCTTGCCTAAAGGAAATCCTTTCTACATCCCTGATTGGACCAATGATGTGCATTACGAAGTAGAATTGGTCTTGCGCATTGATCGGTTGGGAAAACACATCACTGAAGAATTTGCACCGCGCTACTTTGGATCAGTGGGCCTTGGAATCGACTTTACAGCCCGCGATGTGCAGGAGGAATTGAAGAAAAAAGGATTACCATGGGAAAAGGCAAAAGGCTTCGATGGTGCCGCTGTTATTTCTCAAGAATTCGTTTCCATTGATGAATTACCGAAGGAACAAATTCAATTCACGCTCGCAAAGAATGGCGATGTTGTGCAGTCAGGCAGCAGTGCTGACATGATTTTCAATTTCAATCAAATCGTGAGCTATGTGTCGCGCTTCATGACCTTGAAAATTGGTGATCTCATTTTTACAGGCACACCATCAGGAGTGGGTAAAGTAAATCCCGGTGATGTGCTCACCGGTAACCTCGAGGGAAGGCCGATGTTTCAAGTTAAAGTGAAGTAGAAGAATCGTCAGAGCGGTTCATCACTTTTGTTTGTCTGCGAATGGATTCCTTGTGCAATTGCTCGAGGTATTTCGTGATGAATTCCTTCGATAAGCCCACTTGTTCAGCCAGCATGGTGCGGGATTCCAAAATTTCTTTCCAACGATCTATTTGAAAAATGGTGACGGATTCATCGCGTTTAAAGTTGCCGAGTTCTTCCGCAATCCGCATGCGTTTACCAATCAAGTGAATGATCTCTTCATCCACTTTGTCGATGCGCGAGCGAATCGATTGCAGGCTATGCGTAAAGGTTAGATTATCGCTGTGTTCATTGCGAATTTCAATAGTATCGAGCATCGCTACCAGTTGCTCGGGGGTGACTTGCTGCGCCGCATCGCTCAGCGCCTTGTCGGGATCCAAATGACTTTCAATCATCCATCCGTCAAAACCCAAATCCATGGCTTTTTGAGCAACACGTTGCAAGAGATCGCGTCGGCCGCAGATGTGGCTGGGGTCACAAATCAGGGTGATGTTTGGAAAAGCGGTACGCAATGCAATTGGAATTTCCCACATCGGTTTATTGCGGTAGATGCTATCACCCACATGCGAGAAACCGCGGTGAATAGCGGCTAGTTTAGTAATACCGGCGCGTTGAATCCGCTCCAATCCACCCAACCAGAGCGACAAATCGGGATTCACCGGATTCTTCACGAAAACCGGAATATCAACGCCTTTGAGCGCATCGGCAATTTCCTGCACCGTGAAGGGATTGACCGTAGTGCGTGCGCCAATCCACAGTGCATCGAGTCCGTGTTTGAGGCAGGCTTCAACGTGATCGGCGTTGGCTACTTCGGTCATCACAGGAAGGCCACAGGCTTCGCGTGCCGCTATCATCCATGGTAATCCTACTGCTCCAACGCCCTCAAATGCATCAGGGCGTGTGCGCGGTTTCCAGATGCCTCCTCTCAGCCAATGTACACGTCCGGACTTGGCGAGTGCCAATGCAGTATTGATGTATTGCTCTTCCGATTCTACACTGCATGACCCGCTGATGAGCAAGGGATGCCCTTGCTTTTCTTGCCTGGAGTAAAAAGGTTGAAGGGATGTCAGTGACTGATTGGACATGGCTGTTATAACAGGTCGAATTTACGTTGGTTCAGTCTTTGGCAACCTGCAGAAAAAAATAAGGCACGCGCTAGCGTGCCTTATTCCGAGTTGTTTTGTTGATTTGTCTATTCGATGATGATCTTGCTGCGAAGGTTTTGGTTTCCTTGCACTTCAATGAAATAAATACCGGAGGCAATGCCATCAAGGGGCAAGTCTACACGGAGGTTTTCGCTTTGAGCCTGATTCCATTCGCGCATCAACTTGCCATCGCTGGCGCGCAATACAATGCGTCCAAACCAAGGCTGATTCATGTTCACGGTCACGTGGTCTGAAGCCGGATTTGGCCACACTTCCAAATGGGAAGCTGAAAGTTCGCTAACGGATGAAATGGCTGTCACATTCACGGTCACTTCGCAGGATGCAGAATTTCCGGCATCGTCAGAAGCCGTATAAATAACGGTGGTTGTTCCAACAGGATAAGTACCGCTTGCATCTGCATTGGCTGAGAAACTATTGGAGATAGCAACCGAACCACAATTGTCTACAGCTACTGCTTCACCGACAGTTAATGCAATCTCGTTGGTTAGTGTTTCCGCATCAACCGATGCAGGACAGGTGATGGAAGGTCCGTCTACGTCCATCACATTCACCGCAACATCACAGGTGGAAGCGTTTCCGAATCCATCGGTAGCAGTAAAGGTTATTGTGGTGGAACCAACAGGGAATTCTGCTACAACAGTTGCACCTTGGTCATTGAAGGAATTGATGATCGAGGCAACACCGCTGTTGTCTGTTGCTGTGACGACGATTTCAGCCAGACCTGTGCAGAGTTCTCCGGCCATAAGATCGGCATTGGTGCTGCAGCTCAACACCGGTTCTTCGCTGTCGAGTTGCTGGATAACGACATCTCCGGATGTCGCTGAGCAACCATACTCGTTCGTATAACTTACCGAGTAAAATCCAATTTGTGTTGGAATGTAGGTGCTGCCTGTTCCTATCGGAGTGCTATTGCCTTGTTGATACCAGTTGATGGTTCCTGTAAATGCAGGAGTGGCTGTGAGCACACCACCATCATTCACAATAGTAGGTGTAGGCGCCGAGCGATCACCTTCATGGAATTTCAAGACGACGAAGGTGTAGCTCGTTTGATTTTCGTAATAGTTGCAACCGATGTAGAAGTTCGTGTTGTTGGTAAATGCTCCTGCATAATAATTTCCTACGGCATCTTTTGAGAAGCTAAAAATATTTGTTGAGTTAATGGTGCGGCCAATGAAGTCGGCGAAGTCGACCGAGCCATCGCTATTAAGTGCGAGGATCATTCCGTCTTGAGAACCGTTATAAAAAGTGCTACCGTCTGAGATTGTGATACCCTGGAAGTTGTCAGCTCCAACAATGACACCGTCTGCAGTGCCTATCGCTGATTTTATGCCATCTGTTCCATTGTCGTAATGGGTTATCCAATTGACTGTTCCTTCGTTGGATAAACTGACGATGAGTTTTCTAGAGTTTTGACCGACAGGAACAGTGATCAGCGAATCATCGATGGTGGCTTCATAGCTGATGCTAAGCGTTGTGTAAATATTGCCGGCATCGTCGGCTGTCAATTGCGCAGGACTAAGACTTGCACAAAGTTGTTGAGACCACTGAAAAGTGAGCGCTGTATCGAGACAGATAATACCGTAGTCAGAAGCATTATCGCCGAAAATATTTACAGCTATGCCCATACCGCTGTTGTAGAGCGTCGAACCGTCGGGTAGTGTTACGCTGCCGTATATGAAGGTAGTTGCTGCAACACGTCCATCAGCCGTGGCGGTAATTTTCAGTGTGTTCATTCCTGGCGTATTGAATGAAGCCAGTTGCGCTCCCGAGGCTTGCGAAATTTTGACAATGCCGGTAGAGAAAAGCGAACAATAAACGGAATTATCAGCCACTGCGATATCGCTTAAGCCCGCAAATGCGGTGTGCCAGATATACGTTCCATTAGAATCAAATTTCACCACGTAAACCGCAGAGGTAGGTATATTGTGAGTGAGTGTTAGCCCGCTGGGTAAAATGAGCGGTAAACCTTGGGTGTCGATAAGCGCATAAATGTTGCCTTCACTATCGGCTACGATTTTGCGACCACCATCGTAGTTAGTACCCCCCAAACGTTGAAGCCATTGAACCGTTCCTTCGCTGTTCATTTTCGTTAAGTAAACATCATAACCACCAAGATCGGCCGTGATCGAGAAATCTCCATGGCTAAAAGTGCCTTGAAAGCCGCCAATGGCGTAAACCGATCCGTCGTTAGAGTGACAGATGAAACGCTCTTGTGCTTCACCGGTATAGAACGTTGCCCAGTCATAAATCTGAGCATTCATGGAAAGCGAGAGCGTGGAGCATAGCACAACAAGTGCAAGAAGTGATTTTTTCATAGATGGTAAGATTAGTAACAGGTCAAAACTATGCAATGTCTAAGAGTAATCCCGTAGCGAATTTTTGCTATGAAAAAAGCCGGCGCTTGCCGGCTCAATTCTCTTGTCGTACCGAAGGAGGGACTCGAACCCTCACGTCTTGCGACACACGCACCTGAAACGTGCGCGTCTACCAATTCCGCCACTTCGGTATTGTGGCTTCTTCAGCTTCGCGCCTCTGAAGTTGTTTTTAAGAGTTACTTCTACTCTGTGGTATGAATCAACTCTCGCCGTAAAAGCGGGAGTTGTATTGGTGCCCTGGACTGGACTCGAACCAGCACATCTTGCGAAATACGCCCCTCAAACGTACGTGTCTACCAATTTCACCACCAGGGCGAATTTTTAGTATTTATGAAGAATAAAAGAGGACAGTGTTCCTGTCCTCAATCTTCTTCTCCTTTAGTGATCCCGCTGGGACTCGAACCCAGGACCCATACATTAAAAGTGTATTGCTCTACCAGCTGAGCTACGAGATCTTGCTTCTGAAAAGCGGGCGCAAATATACTCGCACATTTTTTATTCGCAACCTTTGTTAAGAATTTCTGCGAAGAATATCAAAAAACATCCTTTTTCCGCATTACAACTGAGGATGCCGCTCGAATACGCGTGTTGAATCACGGTAAATGCGATACGTTGCGAGCTTTCGATAGAGTGTTGCTCCGAGGTTCTCCGCGATGTGAACCATCTTCGGATTGAAATCACCAATCCAGGTTAGAATAGTATCGTGATATCGTTTCAGCGTAACGATGTGCTCTTCGCAGTATTTGATCATCGCTCCTTCGACCCCTTTGCCGTGATAGGCTTTATCCACTCCAAAAACAATCCCCACCATGGTATTGCGCTTGCCGAAATATTTCGCAATCAAAAAACGAATCATGCCCAGTGCATTGAGATTGCCTTTAGCATGCCGCATGAACTCGTTTACTTCCGGCAAGTTGATGTAAAACCCAATGGGGCGATCATTATGGTAAGCGAATACCATAATGTCGCGGTCCATAATCGGCCGCATAGCGTTGATGGCTTTGCGCGCTTGTTCGATTTTCATAGGCTTGAAGCCGTCGTGAACGGCCCATGCCGCATTGTAAATGGTCACGAAATCATGAGCAATCTGTTCAAGACTGCGCCCGCGCGCATTGGTTACCCGAAAAGCGGTGTCTTGCAATAACTGTTGTGACTTGCGCACAAACACTTCTTGCGCCGGCACGTGTAAGTCACGCCTGTAACATAGTTGCTCGTAATAAATCTGAAAGCCGTAATCTTCAAACAAGCTGCGGTAATAGGGCAGATTGTAATTCATGCGAAAACTTCCCATGTCCGTGAAGTTTTCAATTAACAATCCCCAATACGCTTCCTTCTCGCCAAAGTTGATGGGGCCGTCTATGGCTTCTGCACCCAATTCCCACAGCCATTGGCAGGCAGTATCCAGCAACATACGCGATGCGGAGTTGTCGTGGATGCATTCGAAAAAGCCAATTCCCCCGGTGGCTTGCGCTTGTGCATCGGAGTATTTCGGATTGAAAAACGCAGCGATGCGGCCAACAGGTTTGCCGTCATCCTGCATGAGCAACCACCGTTGTGCGCGCCCAGTGGCGAACAGCCTGTTTTTAGCCTGGTCGAAAATGCCGGCCACATCCTGACGAATATGGGGAATGTAATTGGCGTCACCGGCATACAGTGATTCGGGCAGGGTAAGCCATGTGTGAGCTAACGTGGGAGAATCAACAACGACCGTCTTCATCGAAGCTTTGAATTGGGATTGCAATTTATTCACATCAAAGGAAGGAGAAAAATGAGGGGTTCGGACAACTTTGCGTGACTTACATTTGTCACCATACCGATCCATTTTATCAAAGGAAAATCATGAAATCAATTTTACTTGCCTTAGTATGCTGTGTTTCGTCACTGAGCATATGGGCGCAATCCTCTGCACAAGAGCGATTGAATGCGGCCTACAGCGCTTCCGAGCGTGCAGCCCTCTCGTCGCAAGAGCAACAACAACTTCTGCTCAATGCGGAAAAGCTGTGTTGGTTTGAACCGGTTAAGGCGGATCAAACAGGTGAGGTGTTCACGTTGACCAGTCGTCAGGGACAACCGGTAACGCTCTCAAACGCGCAACTCGCCGATTTTAACCCACTGTTGTATAGCCTCCCACAAGATGAGGTGCGCTGTGAAAATCTGCGCATTCAAACGTTGGAGGGTGACCACCACTTGCTGATTGTTCGCTCCAAGCAAATGATGCAACGTGAGGCGAAAGCCAAGGAAGTAAAAACTCGTAAAACTGCCGCGAAATGATGAAGAATATGCTCCTTGCAGCAGCGTGCTGGATGCTCGCACTGCCAATGATGTCACAATCTGTTGTGTTTAATATTTCTGATTTTCCGGAATACGATGGTTGTGATGCAATCATGCACGACAACGCCGGCGGTTTGTCGCCCTATACCCCCAGTTCCAACAATACGATTACTATTTGCCCCGGGCCTGGTGAGACGCAGGTGAACCTGTACTTTATCGGATTCAACCTTTCAGCCGGTGATTTTCTGACGATCTATGATGGCCAAACCACAGGCGCGGCGCAAATCGGACAGTACACCGGTGAGACACTCTTGTTTGAAACGATCAGTCCTTCAGCAGGCAACGCATCGGGTTGTTTAACGGTTAACTTCACGGCGAATGCGGATGCGAACGTGGGAGATTTTTCTGCACGCATTATTTGCGGTGTGCCCTGTGATTTCCCCATTGCAGACATGTACGCGGATGACGATACATTGAAAATTTGCCCTGGAGAATCAGTAGAATTTTATGGTGGTAATTCAACCTGGACAGCCGGTGCTAACCTGGCAGAATGGACGTGGGATTTCGGTGATGGAACTACCAATACCGATACATGGCCTGTTGTGCAGCACGTATTCAACGAGCCCGGAGGTTACCGTGTTCGTTTGTACATTGAGGATAGCAACGGGTGTTCCAGTGCTAATATCCCGGAGGTCGTTGTGCTTGTATCGACGCCCTACATCTTCGACGTAACTGTGAGTGATGACTATTTCTGTCTGGGTAATCCCATCTTAGTCGGAACGACGGAGTTTAGTGACTCTACCGAAACCGGTTTCGGAAATGAATCTCCAAATGGCACTTCTGAAACGTGGATTGAAGATAATAGTGTTGTCTTCGACAACGGAATTTATATCCCGGATAACCAGGGATGTTTGTATACCGAGATTGTTTTTAATCAATTCGGCGGTGCGGTAGTAAACGATATTTCTGACTTCTCCAGTATATACTTCAATATGGAACACTCCTTCGTAGGAGATATCCTCATCAACATCATTTGTCCTAGCGGTGAAGTAATGAGTATCTTCCCGGAAACGGCAGGCTCGGGAGTAAACTTGGGTATCCCTGATCAAGCGGATAACGGCGTGCCCGGAACCGGTTTCGATTATGTCTTTACCCCGGATGCAACACAAACTTGGTTAGACTATTTGAATAACGGAGGTGCAACGCCAATTCCTGCCGGCGATTATGCTCCCGATGGTTCATTTGCCGACTTAATTGGATGCCCGCTCAATGGTACTTGGCAATTGGAAGTGTGCGACGTGGTTGGTGCGGATGACGGCTTTGTGTTCGAATTTGGCATCTCCTTCAACGCATCATTCTATCCCGATGTGCTTCAGTTTACACCTGTTGTCGGAAATGGATGTGACTCCAGCTACTGGGTAGAACCCAATGCACTCACTACGATTGGACCTGATTGCGACTGGGCGATTTTTGATCCAACAACTCCGGGTAACTACACCTTTGAATATCGCGTCGTAAACGATTTTGGTTGTGAGTTTACCCAGTCTATTAGCGTTACCGCAATTGCTCCTCCGGATGTCAACGCTGCAGATGTGCCGCTCTGCACCGGACAGCAAAACCAATTGCAGGCGATTATTGAAAATGCCGTTGAAAATGCCCCATACGCGTATTCTTGGTCACCAACAACGGGTCTTTCAAGTCCTGTGGTGGCGAACCCGACAGTGAGCAATGTGTCAGATGTTACAACCTATACCGTAACCGTCACAGCCATTGGTTTGGATAATTGTGCAGGTTCGGATGAAGCTACTGTCTTCTTAGTGGAGCCACTCGTGGATACACCATCACCTCAGTACAATTGCTTTGCAACCTTCCCCGACACGCTCTATAGCGCACAGCAACTGAACCCTGATGCAGTCTACACCTGGTATATGAATGATGAGCTCATGACCGGTGAGTTCGGTGATTCACTGGTCGTTTCAAATGACGCCCATTATCAATTGGTAGTGCAGGATCTGGCTTGCAATACCACAGATACGGTAAACTATTATATCGCACCGCCACTGGTGATTGAAGATCGTATCATGAAACCATGCGCCGAGACACTTCCCGTAGACATCATCGCAGATGATCAGAATCAATCGGTAATTTGGAATTGGACGTACTATTCTTCTTTGTCTAATTACGCTAACGGCAACCCGGTAGACACCTTACTTCAGGCGCAACAAGCGAACATTGGCGTAAATCCGGGAGTGTATGTTATCAATGTTGAACAAGAACACTGCGAGGAAACGGGCACCATCGTTATTCGCTTTGAGCCGGAAGAGTGTGAATTAATTATTCCCAACATCATGACACCGGACGGTGATGGAAGAAATGATACGTTCGATGTCACCAGCATTCGCCGTTATCCGGGTAGCTCCATTCAGATTTTTAATCGTTGGGGAGTGATGGTATATGAAGATACCGATTACAACGGTAAATGGAGTGCAGACGGACTAGCTGATGGCGTCTATTATTATATCGTTGGATTGAAAACGAACGACGGTGTAGATTACTACCGCGGTGATCTGACCATCCTGCGAAAAGCGGAATAAGAAATTGAAAAGCTGCTCTCCGGAGCAGCTTTTTTTTTATCGGATATTTGCCGACTATGAATGATGCCATTGAGGAATTGGGGAAGCTGGCCGGCGCCTTGCGGCTTGAACAGACAGAGGACTTTGCGCTACATGAAGCTTGGCTCAAGAAGTCCTCAATCCCCGAACGCAAACGCAATGGCATTACGTGGTTTCCATTGAAAATCGTGGAAACGGGGTTCGGTATAGGTTCCTACCCCTATATCGTTGTGGAGCGCAATCCCGGTGATCGGTTGGATCATAAATTTCAAAGTGCTGCGCCCGTTAGTTTGTTTTCTGCTGCGGAGGCTGCCGAAGGGCAATCGGTGAACGGCACGGTTGGCTATGTGGATGATAGTCGCATGAAAATTTCCTTCTTTTTGGATGAGCTGCCTGAATGGATGGATGAAGGAAAACTCGGCGTGAACTTGCTGTTCGATACCCGAACCTATACAGAGATGTTCAAAGCGCTGAACCAGCTCATCAATGTAGAAAAGGGAAGACTCAAGCAGCTGCGCGATATAGTGCTGGGATATGCTGAACCGGCATTTGTAAGTCGCGACCGTGTTGTGGTTCCTAAACTCAATGAATCGCAGAACAGAGCGCTCCACTTGATTCGAACAGCCGCCGATGTTGCCGTCGTGCATGGTCCTCCCGGTACCGGCAAAACG
>JBKCDO010000254.1:0-18744 GCA_046304755.1 Flavobacteriales bacterium | reverse complement strand
GCGCCCGCTCCGACCAACCACATACCGGCCCGCGCCTCCCCGGGCCGGCCCCCCCCGGGGGCCCGGGCGGCGCCGAGGGGCTGCTTTATAAGGGAATTATTTTTTAACCGCAGAGGCGCCAAGATCGCAAAGTCTCTTTTTCTCTGCGTTCACTGCGTCTTTGCGGTTAATTATTCATCCCGTTTAAAAAATATCCCCCTCCAAAAAAGCAACCCTCCCCCAACCACACTCGTCTAATACACGGAGCACAACTCCAAACAAAACTGAAACCCCTAGGCGTGCTGCAACACCCTTTCGGTATTCAACTATCATGATTTCCTAAACAAATAAGCCGGGTTGGAGACGATCCGGTTTATTTTTTGTTTTTAACCGCCAAGGCGCAAAGAACGCAGAGAAAAATCTTTGCGAACTTTGCGACTTGGCGGTTAAAAAACTCAGCCTTCAACTAGGAATATATTCCTATAATTTATGGGTTGCATGCCTTTGTTATTTATCGGAGTCTTGCCGCTAAAAATGACATACAAAGAAATCTCTTACTCCGTTGTCGGTGCCGCCCTGAAAGTCCACAAAGAACTCGGTCCGGGACTGCTCGAAAAAGCCTACCAAGAATGCCTGTGCTACGAAATTGCAAAGTGTGGTCTTAACGTGGAAAAAGAAATTGCTATGCCTCTCGTCTACAAAGGTGTAAGACTCGACTGCGGCTTTCGAATGGACATCCTCGTAGAAAATAAACTCGTGATTGAAACCAAAACAGTCAGTGAAATCAATGAAATCCATACTGCCCAACTACTCAGTTACCTCAAACAAGGCAACTACCAACTGGGGCTGCTCATCAACTTTAATACGGTTCTATTGAAAAATGGAATTCGAAGAGTGGTCAATGGGCTGGATGAAAATTCTTAACCGCAAAGGCGCAGCGAACGCAAAGAATTAAAAAACTCTGCATACTCTGCGCCTCGGCGGTTAAAAAAAATCTCCGGTTAAACAGCCCTCAACAAAAAATAATTCTTCTTCCCCCGCTGCAACAACACCACACCACCCGCTAAAACATCGGCCTCAGCAAGCACCCGCTCTGCATCCACCTTCACCTTATTCACGCTGATGCTGCCCTCCTGCAACGCCCGTCGAGCCTCGCCGTTCGACTTCATAAAGCCACTCTTAACCAGCGCATCCACAATCGAAAGTCCGGCCGATAATTCTGCGCTCGATACATCCCCCTGCGGCACACCTTCAAAGATTTCCATCAGCGTCTCACTGCTCAACTTGCGCAAGTCTTCATCGGTGCTTTTACCAAACAAAATCTCCGAAGCCGCAACCGCCGCATCATAATCCGCCAAGGAATGGACGCGACACGTGATGTCTTTCGCCAGGGCCTTTTGCATCGGACGCTTGCTCGGATCTTGCGCTTGTTCTGCTTCGAGCGCTTCAATTTCTTCACGCGTCATCAAGGTGAAAATGCGGATGTACGTCGAAACGTCAGCATCACTCGCATTCAACCAGAACTGATAAAACTTGTATGGCGAAGTGCGCTTGGGATCCAGCCAGATGTTACCGCTCTCGGTCTTGCCGAACTTCGTTCCATCGGCCTTCTTGATGAGCGGTGTTGTCAGCGCGAAAGCCTGTCCGCCGTCTTTGCGACGAATCAACTCCGTGCCCGTCACAATATTCCCCCACTGATCACTGCCGCCCATCTGCAGCATCACGCCTTTATTCTTCCACAAGAAATAGAAGTCATAGCCTTGCACGAGCTGGTAACTGAACTCCGTAAACGACATCCCCGTCTCCAAACGGTTCTTCACAGAATCCTTCGCCATCATATAATTCACGCTGATGTGTTTGCCCACATCACGGATGAATTCCAAAAAGCCAAACGACTTAAACCAGTCATAGTTGTTCACCATCTCCGCGGAATTTTCCCCGCAATCGAAATTCAAGAACTTCTCAATCTGCTTTTGCTGACACGCCTGATTGTGGCGCAATGTTTCCTCATCAAGCAAGTTGCGCTCTGCGCTCTTACCGCTGGGATCGCCAACCATGCCCGTTGCACCGCCAATCAATGCCATCGGTTTGTGGCCGCATTGCTGAAAGTGCAATAGCGTCATAATCTGCACGAGATTGCCCACACCCAGCGAATCCGCGGTAGGGTCGAAGCCAATATAGCCGCGCACCATACCTTTTTGCAGTTCCTCTTCCGTGTCGGGCATCACATCGTGCAGCATGCCGCGCCACTTCAATTCTTCAATGAAATTCTTCTTGCTCATAGTCGTGTGCAAAATTACCGCGTCACAGCGCGCTTACTACCTCTTCGAGTTTAATTCCGCGCGATCCCTTTATCAATATCACCCGGTCTCGCATCGCTTGTGTTTCGAGAAAAGCCTTTGCGGCCAAGTTGTTTTCAAATACTTCATAGTCGCCTTCCTTCCAAACCGACTTGAAAATGGGCCCAACTAAAATCCCTTTCAATCCCAATCGCTGTGCTACTTCAATGATGTGTCTATGTTCCTCCGGCCCCATTTCACCAAGCTCCAACATGTCACCAATCACAAAAAACTTATGCTCGCCCGATTGCTTGCTCAAGGCCTCTAATGCAAACTCCAGACTCGTCGGATTCGCATTGTAGGCATCCATGATCAGCGTGTTGCGTTCGGTGCGCTTCACCTGCGAGCGATTGTTCTCCGGTGTATACGCACAAATAGCAGCGTGTATCTCCACATTGGTCACACCAAAGTGTTCGCCAACGACAAGCGCTGACGCGATGTTGTAAAGATTGTACGCACCCGCGAGTTGCGTTGCATATTCACTGCGCACGCCCTCATGCACATGCGCATAAACGAGCGTCGGACTTTCCGAAACGCACTCCAGCGCATCGCTTGAGTACGGAATAATCGTCATGCCTTCCGAAGCTCTGCGCAATTTCTCCAAGTCTGTGTTCACGAAAATGACACCACCTGAGGCGTGCACATGGTCATACAACTCCTTCTTGCCCTTCACCACGCCTTCCTCACCGCCAAAGCCCTCCAAATGCGCCTTTCCCATATTGGTGATGAGCGCATGCGTCGGCAACGCGTATTCGCAATAGCTGCGGATTTCGCCTTGATGATTCGCTCCCATTTCGACAATCGCCAATTCGCAATCGGCCGGAATCGCCAGCAACGTAAGCGGCACACCAATGTGATTGTTCAAGTTCCCAATCGTCGCACTCACGCGATAACGCTGCGCCAACACATCGCGAATCAACTCCTTCGTGGTTGTCTTGCCGTTGCTTCCGGTGATGGCCAGAAACGGAATGTTCAAACTTTCGCGATACAACTTGGCCACTTGTTGCAGCGCGGTGAGCACATCTTCCACCAGTACCAAGCGTTCATCATGGGGCTGTTGCGGCTCATCAATCACCACCATCGAAGCGCCCATTTCGAGCGCCTTTGCAGCGAACGTATTACCGTTGAAATTGCCACCCTTCAGGGCAAAAAAGATATCGTCTTGATTGATCTTACGCGTGTCGGTGGTGACACTGCGCACTTTCAGAAACTGCTCAAAAATGCGTTGAATCATGGGCTAAAAGTAAAAACCCCGATCGTTGTGATCGGGGTTTGTATCATGAAGTTTGAACAACCTTTTTCTTATTCCTGTCCTGCGATTCCCGTTGGGCTACCCAATCGGTCCATCGCGCAACGGAAACCAAGTGTAGACATCGCACGACGCTCATCGAGGAAGCGGCGAGTACCGGGAATCGTGTAGTAAGCACGGTCTCTCCAGTTACCACCTTTGTAAACACGCGCACGATCGTTGATCAGCGTGGTGGTTCCCCACTCGTACATGCGGTTTTTATCTTGTTCCTTATCAGCATCAGCATAGTAGATACTGCTGTTGAAGTCACCATCCTTGTAGTCGATATAATCGGCTTTGCGGTAGTTGCGACGGTCAAGGTTTTCCTCAACAGAAACATCACGACGCTTCACTTCACCCGGTGTAGACTCGATGTAATCGGCCATACCATCGCGCAAATCAGCAGCAATCAAGTCCTCTGAATCGGTAACCAAGTCCATTGCTTCCTGCATCACATCCTGCGCTTCATCATCCTTACGTTCTTTGATTTTCTCCTGAGCCGCGGCAACCTTTTGATTGCACTGATCCAAAAGCGTCAACGAAGTTTGTGTTAAACGCGTATTCGCTTGCTCCTGGTAAGCTTTCAAGAATCCCGCAACACCATCGATATCGTAGATGTTTTTGTCATACTTGTCCGCGAAACTTCCATCGCTGTTCAGCACGCGTGTCTTGTAAACGTTACCACGGAACGGACGGAATTCACTCTTGTCTTCCGGAGAAAGCGGACGATACACATCCATTACCCATTCGGAAACGTTACCCGACATGTTGTACAATCCGTAATCGTTTGGAGGGTATGCGTAAACCGGTGCAGTGATGTCAGCATTATCATTGAGATAACCCGCAACCCCCATATAGTCACCACCTCCGCGAACAAAGTTCGCACGGATGGTACCGAAGAAACGACCGGCATTGTCGTCGTTACGCACATAGTGACCGTTCCACGGATACGTGCGACGATCGGTGATCAATTCCTGGAACGAGTTTCCAATCAATCCGAGTGCTGCATATTCCCACTCCGCTTCGGTGGGCAGGCGGTATCGGGGTAGAATCATACCATCTGACATGGTTACCAAACGGGTTCCTGTTCCTTTAGGGTTGTAATCCTTCAACCCCCCTGAAGCGGCATCCCCGGAGTACTGGCCCGACAAATACGAATCGGTGGTGAAGTGCTCTTCATCAGCCTGACCGGTGGGGTTGTAAGACATCAATCCTTCACGAATCAAAATCAATTCATTCACACGGTCGGTACGCCAAACGCAATAGTCACTCGCCTGCAACCAGTTTACACCAACCACCGGATAGTCGCGGTAGGCCGGGTGACGCAGGTAGTAGTCAACGTAAGGTTCGTTGTATTCGGTTACCTCGCGCCAGATATTGGTATCCGGCAATGCACGGTTGACCAATTCCGGGTAGGTATCACCGTAAACAAGTTTCAACCAGTGCAGGTAATCCAACCAGAACTGATTGGTCACCTCGGTTTCGTCCATGTAAAAAGAAGATACCGTCACGCGGCGGGGAATATTATCCCAAGCAAACTTGAGATCGTCTTCAACGCGACCCATGGTGAAGGTACCACCCTCAACCAATACCAGTCCTGGACCTGTTTCCTGTTCGACATAATCCTGACGCTCAAAACCTCCGTTTTTCTCGTCGTTGTATGCCCAACCGGTTGCCCCTGAACGTTCCTTGTCGCATGACGTAAAGATGGTCGCTACTGCAATGGCGGCCAATCCGAAGAACATCTTTGAAACGGTTTTCATGATTTCTTTTTGATTTGTGGTTTCGTTTATCGTTTAAACAGTGTAGTCAACTAGAAGGAAGGACACGCTATTGTGCGGAACTTCTTTTTTTTCTGGCGGCATTCGAAATTGATACCGAGGGAAACTTCGTGTGAACCACCGGTGGACGGGGTCAACTCCGAAATCGTAATATCATAGCTGTATCCGAAGCGCACCACATCGGTTTGCACACCAATGGTGGCAATGAAGGCGTCGCGATAGGTCTGGCCGAACAACAGACCGCGGAACCAAACACCGGCTACCAATGGCCCTTTGCTCACATACATCCCCAGATTCAATTGTTGGAACTCACCCTGACGGCGGTACAACACGTTAGGAGAAATACGAGCATCGTTGTCCTTGCTTTTCTTTTCAATCGGAATCACCGCTCCACCGTGGATAGTGTATTTCATGGGGAGACGGCTTGTACCTAAAATCAATGATTCATTGGGTTCGTTCAAGTGGTGAACCGCTACGCCGCCGTAAAACTTGTCACTGAATCCCAACAGACCTGCAGAGAAGTCGATGGCACTCACCTGACCACCGCGCTGAACGTCGTTGGTTTGATAAATGAACCCTTTGCGAGGATCGATCATATCACCGAAGGTCAACTGGCTCCAGTCGAGCGTTTTCTGAAAATAACTGGCCTGCAAACCGGCCTTGATGGAGAATTTGCGGGAGATAGGTTGCTGATACGAATAAATACCACTCACGGTGGTCGTATTCAACGTGCCCTGGGCAGCGCGATCATTGAGAACCATCAATCCCAATCCACCTTGAATAGTCGGAACGTGCTGGTCGTACGATGCACTGGTAGTTACGAAATTACCTGTGAGCGAAGGCCACTGGTTGCGGTAATTCATGACCAGGCGTGGACAGCGATTGGTTCCTGCAAAGGCCGGATTCAAATAGAGTGGATTGGCGTAAAACTGCGTAAACTCAGGATCCTGAGCACGCATATCGTTGGCCAATACCAACACCGACATTATCGCAAGAAACAGTCTTAGGCTTTTGTTCATACAGAAACGATTTCTTTTTAAGCGTTCGAAAAGAATTGACAATAATACAACAACTTTGCGAGCAAAAAAATTGCGCGGCGATTGCAATATTCAGACTACCAAAATGTTTAAGCCGTTGCGTCACTTGTAAAATAACGTATGACCCTACCGACCAAATCGCTGATAATCTGTATATTAGGCTTGTTGCAAAGCCAATTTTCCCTAGCCAATGAAACTGTAATCATCCACAAAAGGTTACAGTGGACGGGGTTAAATGCGACAAATCCCCCGGGGCAAACCCTTCCCAACTTCAGCGAATCCACACCTGTAGCGGATTTCGGCCAACTTCCCTCGATTGTGCACAGGGAGAAGTTGACAAGTTTCAGCCGTATTGAAACCGTGGAAATCCGGGCTATTGGCTCGCAAACGGGTGCATCCGGTGCGCTCAACAGAACACAAAAAGCAGTCATTACAGAAGATTGGAAGTACAACTCACGCATTACGGACGCTCGCGGCGTGCCTTACCTCATTCTCGAATTACTGCCTGTGCGACGAAGCGGGTTCTCTCTGGAATTCCTGACCGAAGTTGAAGTCACTATTGAACTGTCCTTCACACCGCGTCCCAACTTGCGCATGCTTGATTTTGCCCAGCAATCCGCACTCAGCGAAGGAACGTGGTATAAAATGGCCATCGCCCGCGACGGCATCTATAAAATCGATAAGAATACCCTCAGCCAACTCGGAATCGACATCGCCACGCTGAATCCGCAGTCGATGAATGTGTATGGCAATGGCGGACAATTACTACCATCCGATAATGCCGTTCCCCGATACGACGACCTACAGAAATGCGCCATTTACGTGGAAGGCGAAGGGGATAATGCGTTTCAGGATAATGACTATATCCTTTTTTATGGAAAGGGTCCGGACACGTGGAATCTCGAAGCGGAATCATCAACGGGTAAAAATCGCTGGGCGCACAACAAGCATTACTACTCCGACTCGGCTTATTATTTCTTGCGCATCGATGATGTTGAACCAAAGCGCATCACACCTGCCCCACTCTCCGATCAGCCGGAAACGCACACCATCACTTCCTTCCAGGATTTTCAGTACATCGAAGCAGACATCTACAATGTTGGTCGCACAGGACGCGAGTTTTTCGGCGAACAATACGACATCAACACTTCCGGCAGCTACAGTTTCAGCATGCCCAACCTGGACAACACCAAACCTGCGTTGATTGAATCACGACTCGTTGTTCGATCACCGGGCGGGTCGAGTAATTGGTCCGTTTCTTCGGGCGGGCAATCAGGCAGCACCGCACCGGTATCTACCGGAGATGGCGTGCTATCGGCTGTGGCAGGCGCCGACGACGTTGTATTGCAATACAATCCAACGGGCTCATCCATCACCATTGATTTGGACTTCAACAAATACAGCAATACTGCAGAAGTCATCGGATGGGTGGATTATCTGCGTGTCAATGCGACTCGCGCTCTGAGTATGACCGGAACACAACTGAGATTCCGGGATACCACAGCGGTGGGAGCAGGAAATATTGGTCGTTTTCAAATCGCCAGCGCAGCCTCTTTGCACCGCGTGTGGGATATCAGCAATTACATTGAACCTCAAGTGGTCAATTTCGCTTCCTCCGGTGCAATCGCAGAATGGAAAACGGCCAATAATGAATTGCATGAGTACATCGCATTTGCCAACAGCGGTTACCTCAGTCCTTCCCCTCGCGGACAAGTAACCAATCAAAACCTACATGGGTTAAGTGATATTGATTTAGTCATTGTAAGTGCTCCGGCGCATCGCTCCTCGGTGGAAGCGCTCGCAGAGATCCACAGCGCGCTTGGCAAAGCTGTGGTCGTCGTTTCCCACGAAGAAGTATTCAATGAATTTTCCTGCGGCAACCCGGATGTCACAGCGGTGCGCATGCTGATGAAAATGCTCTATGACCGCGCCGGTGGTGATGTGAGTCGCATGCCGGAAAACCTGCTCATGTTTGGTGACGGAGATTTCAGCAATAACAAAGGCTACAGTGCATTTATCGGAGCCAATGCCATTATTTACGAAACCTCGGAATCACTCAGCCCGGCCTGGTCTGCGGTGAGTGATGATTACTTTGTGTTTCTCAGTGATGATGACGATGAAGAATCATCCAACCTCCTCGACTGCGGCGTCGGACGTATACCCGCCTCTGACGCAGCTGAAGGCACTGCCTATGTGGAGAAAGTAAAAGCCTACATTGCCCAAAACACTTCATCAACCGGTGGTGCATCTTGCATCGGTGACGACCAGCAAACGCCCTATGGCTCATGGAGAAACATCCTCACGTTCGTCGCCGACGATCAAGATGGCAATGGCGGTCCTAATGAACAAATTCACTTGCGCGATGCTGATGAACTGTCAGCACTGGTGAAAGAGCGCTATCCCGAGTTCGATGTTGCGAAAATCTATATGGATGCCTACAAGCAGGAATCCACACCGGGCGGCGAACGATACCCGGAAGGAGAAGACGCCATCCGCAATCGCGTCCAAAACGGAACGCTGCTGGTGACCTATCTCGGTCATGGCGGCGAACGCGGCTGGGCGCATGAGCGTATTCTGGATTTGAACACTATCAGCAGCTGGACCAACAAATACCGTTTGCCTGTATTTCTCACTGCCACTTGCGAATTGGCGCGTTATGATGACCCCGGGTTCAATAGCGCAGGAGAAATCCTGGTCATGAACCCTAACGGCGGTGCCATTGCGATGCTCACCACCACCCGTGTCGTATTCGCAGGCTCCAACATGGAAATGGATTTGGCCTTCTTTGATGTTGCCCTGGAAGATGACGCTATCAGCAATCTTTCACTCGGCATGATCAATATGCTGACAAAAAATGGAGTGAACCCCAGCAACAGCAGTAAGCCCAACTTTAGTTTGCTCGGTGATCCTGCGCTGATGATGACCTATCCGAAGTTCAACGTGGTTACCACAGCAATCAATGGCACGCCCATCGAGTCATTTACCGACAATCTCAAAGCACTGCAGGAAGTAGAATTCAGCGGTTACGTGGCCGACGCTGAAGGAAACAAGCTCACAGGTTATTCCGGCTTCATCTATCCAACGGTATTCGACAAGCTCACCCGCGTCTTCACCCAGAACAATGATTTCGATGGCAACAACGGCATTGTGCAGGAATATGACGTTTTCAATAAAAATATTTTCAAAGGAAAAGCCAGTGTCAACAACGGCGATTTCAGCTTCAAGTTTGTTGTTCCTTATGACATCAACTACACCGTCGATACAGCGCGAGTGAGCTACTACTCGGTCTCCGGAAATGTCGATGCACACGGCTACTCCCAGGACTTCCGTATAGGAGGATCATTGGAAGGCGCTGAACTCAATCGCGTAGGCCCGGAGATTTCCCTCTACCTCAACGACACCCTCTTTGTTTCAGGTGGAATAAGCGATACGCGCCCCATCTTCCTTGCTCGTTTGCTGGATGAGAATGGAATCAATACCGTCGGCAATGGAATCGGTCACGACCTCACAGCCATTCTCGATAATGACTCGCAAAACCCCATTGTGCTCAACGAATATTACGAGACTGATCTGGACACCTACAAGAGCGGTGAGGTTCGTTACCAACTCCCCGAACTTGCCGAGGGCAATCACACCATTTCCCTCAAAGCGTGGGACGTTCACAACAACTCTTCTACGGCTAGCCTCGACTTCCTTGTGGCCGACAACAGCACTATCGCGCTTGATCACGTGCTGAATTACCCTAACCCGTTCACCACACACACGGATTTTTACTTTGAACACAACCAGGTATGTGCCGCACTGGACGTGCGCCTTCAGGTGTTTACCATTGGTGGAAAACTCGTCAAGACCATTGAACAACAAGTGCTTCAGGATGGTTATCGCTCACAACCGATCCCCTGGGATGGAACCGATGACTACGGCGACCGTATAGGCAAAGGCGTTTACGTCTATCGCTTGGAAGTGCGAAACGAAACCGGACAAACCGCCGAGCAATACGAAAAGCTCGTGATATTGAAATAGATAACCTAACCTCATGCGTATATTTGCAATCTCATTGAAAACGACTAACATGCGAAAGTCAACCGGCCTTTTAGCTGCTTTGGTTTTTGTGACCGGCTCTGCCGTAGCACAATTGAACAACAATAATGACCAAGAGCGCAGCACCTGGCAATTGAATACCATCACTACCGCAGTGCCCTTTCTTCAAATCACTCCCGACTCTCGCTCGGGCGCTTTGGGGGATGCCGGTGTAGCCTTAAGCCCGGACGCGAATTCAACTTTTTGGAATGCCGCCAAACTCGCTTTTGTGGAAGAAGATGTGGAACTCTCACTCTCCTATTCACCTTGGCTGCGTGCGCTCGTAAACGACATGAGCCTGGCATACTTGAGCGGCTATAAGCGCATTTCCAAAAACCAATCGATTGGAGGTTCATTGCGGTACTTCACGCTGGGTAACATCACGTTTACCGATGAAGTGGGAACTCAAATACGAGACTTCAAACCCAATGAATTTTCGCTCGACATGTCCTTTGGACAAAAATTCAGCGATGTACTCAGCGGTGGTATAGCTGTTCGCTACATCTACTCCAACCTCACCGGTGGCCAGAATGTGCTCGGTGCAGATAGCAAGCCGGGGATGGGTGTTGCAGCAGATGTAAGTATGTTCTATTCCAATAAGCGCCTTCGAGTGAATGGCAAAGACGCACGACTGAACATTGGAGCGAACATCGGAAACGTAGGTAACAAAATGCGCTACACCAACAGCGACAAGCGTGATTTCATTCCAACCAACTTGAAATTAGGAACCGCTTTCACGGTTGATCTTGACAAATACAATCAAGTAACAGCACTGGTGGATTTTAATAAATTATTAGTGCCTACCCCTCCACGCTATAGCATTGACGGCGACAGCATTCTTGCCGGTATGAATCCCGATGTAGGTGTAGCAACAGGAATGGTTCAATCCTTCTACGATGCCCCCGGCGACGTGAGCAACGAAGGTGACATCATCCCAGGAACAGTATTGCGTGAAGAACTTCGCGAAATCAACATTGGTGGAGGTATTGAATACTGGTACGATAAGCAATTCGCTTTCCGCACCGGCTACTTCTACGAAAATTACACGAAAGGAAATCGTCAGTTCATCACACTCGGCGCCGGTTTGAAATATCAAGTTCTGACCATTGACATGTCGTACCTCATCAGCACCACCCAGCAAAATCCGCTGGCCAACACACTGCGCTTTACGATGCGCTTTGCACTTGGAGCCGGAGACGGTGTTAACGATGAAGAACCCAACGAATAAACCTACAGCATGAATATTCGCGTCGGCTTCGGCTTTGATGTGCATCAGATGACCGAAGGTCGCGAGCTTTGGCTTGGAGGCGTGCGTCTAGATCACCATAAGGGTGCATTGGGACATTCAGACGCTGACGTATTGCTTCACGCCATTTGCGATGCGCTCCTGGGAGCGGCCAACTTGCGCGATATTGGCTTTCACTTTCCGGATACCCAAGGTGAATTCAAGAATATTGACTCGAAAATATTGCTGAGTCGGACGGTAGATCTACTCCATCAGCACGGCTGGCAAATCGGCAATGTCGATTGTACGCTTGTGTTGGAGAAACCCAAGATAATGCCTCACGTCGACGCTATGAAGGCTGCTATTGCCGCTCATGCGCGCATCACAGAAGATGCCATATCCATTAAGGCGACCACCAATGAAAAAATGGGATTCATTGGGCGAGAAGAAGGCGTAGTCGCCCATGCGGTTGCCTTGATTCACCGCCTTTGATGCGGAGCTCCACCTTTAAACCACTCAACGATGAAGCCTATCAGCATTCATTTCGAATATCAGCGCTATGATTCTTACACCGAGCTACAGGAATTAGCACAGCGCTTGTTGCTGGCCGCCAAGGATGCCATGCATAGAGCTTATGCTCCCTACTCACAGTTTCATGTAGGTGCCGCTATTTTACTCGAAAACAATTCCATCGTTGAAGGGAATAACCAGGAGAACGCAGCCTACCCGAGCGGTTTATGCGCCGAACGCGTTGCCATCTTTTCTGTTGGTGCTAACTTCCCAAATCAGACGATTCAAGCGATTGCGATCACTGCTTCCTCAGCGAACTATATCGCCGGAGAACCGGTTACTCCTTGCGGAGCCTGCCGACAGAGTATGCTCGAATATGAACTTAAGCAAGGGAAACCAATCGCAGTGTACTTGCTTAGCCCGTCCAATGAGGTAATCGTTATTCCATCGGTAAGTCAACTACTGCCGCTACATTTCGATGCATCAAACCTGCGCAAAGGCTAACCCCTTATTTCCGCTCATCCCATATTTCATCTTTCCGATACTTCACTTTCCACCAATAAAAAGGGCCGTCATTGCTGACGGCCCTTTTCTATTTAGATGAATCTATTCCGATTAGTTCGGGCAAACTGTACCGTACGCAGCGATGAAGATCAACAGGTCAGATACACCCACTGATCCGTTTCCATCGAGGTCTGCAGGACAGTCGCTGATTGCTCCGCTGAAGTCGCAAGAACCATCATCTACTGAAGCAGTTGGGTCAAAGTTTGCAGCTTCTTCGTAAGTACAGCCTGTGCAAGAAGAGAAATCACACAAAGTGCAATCTCCGCTTGTAGCAGCAGGATCGTAGTTACAAGCAACTGGGATCGTACAACCTTCGATACAAACAACACCACCAATGCTGAAGTCCAAACCTGCCGGATCATTAGCAGCACCATTAATAACACCACCGGTTACACCTGTAAGTGTCCATGTGATTTCGTTATCAAAGGTTCCACCACCCACAACGATTGTGTAGCAACCGTCTGCCAAGCAGAAGGTAGCTGAACCGTTTGATGTAGCAGGAGGCAATGTAGCAGTTGCTACTTGGTTACCGCTACCATCAATGATGTTAGCGTTTGCACCGTTCCATCCGTCACCGAATGTATCGTTCATGATCAACGTTACACAGTTGTCGAAGCAGCATTGTGTTGCATCATTAATCGTTGCTGTATTATCGAAGTTACAAGCGGTAGGATCAGTACAGCCTGCACAAGACGTGAATTCGCAAGAACCGTCATCTGAAGTAGCTGCAGCATCATAGTTACAAGCTGTGTTATCAGTACAACCGCAAACACCTGCACCGATGGTGAAACCAAAAGTTCCAACACCTGCAGCACCCGTGCCGCCAATGACTTCCGCACCTTGCTCATCCAACAATGACCAAACCAGTTCACCGGGGAAACCACCACCTGTTACAGTCATGGTATAACATCCATCAGCAAGACAGAAAACATCAAAACCGATATCGGTTCCGTCGCCGCACTGAGCACCGTCCAAGTCACCTTCTGCCACAACGTTACCGTCGAGGTCAGCTACTGTGTAAGTCGCGCCATTCCAGCCATCGCCGAAGGTATCTTCCATGTCCATCATGTAACCACCTTCGTTAGCAGCACAACCTGCGCAAGAGAAGAAGTCGCAACCACCGTTGTCAACGTTTGCAGCAGCGTTGTAGTTACAAGCACATTCGTCCAAGCAACCTTCAACAACCGGTTCGCAAGTGAATGAAAGGTTAAAGCTACCTTCAAACAAATCATCTGCGAAGTCACCATCAGTGTCAACAGCGCCCGCAGTGATGTAAACATAGTATTGAACTCCCACTTGAGAAACGAAGCCTACAGCGGCATCATCACCGTTGAAGAAACCACAACCGGCATCAGAAGCATCATCGTCTTCAGCAACAACACAAGTGTAAGGACCTGCACAACCGTTAGCAGAGCTAACAACAGTGATGCGAGAATCGATTACAGATCCGCAAGTGCTCAAGTTTACAAACTGACCGTCACCGGTGAAAGAGTACCATACACCGATATCGTTAGCTCCAACAGGGCAAACCGTAGGTGCACCTGTGTTGGTGGCAGCACCGGTAGAACCGGCAACATCAACACCACATACCAGTGGAGTAGCTGTTGAGCAGAGGTCGTTAGGAGTTACTGCTCCACAAGAAACGTATTCGCAAGAACCGTCATCGAGGGTGCAATCGGCACAGAAGTTACAAGCGATTGGATCAGTACAACCGGCATTCGCCAATGCAACATTCAATACGAAATCACCGCAGTTGATAGGATCTGATGTAGATACACAGATGTAGTAGTTTGTATTAGCAGCCAATGGCAAACCAAATTCGAGTGAGTTGAAAATGAAACCATCGAGATCGCTACCGTCAGCAGGATCTGTATCGAAACCGATACCACCCACTAGCGGGTTCAATGCATCGCAACCGGCACCGTCGAAAAGACCGATACCCACGTTTGTTCCGTCTGCAGCATCAGCACCTTGACCGGTACCGTTGAAGAAAGAGATATCCAAGGCAGAGAAATCAGCAGAGTTGATCACATACCAGATACCGTATTCTGTTCCGAAAGCAGTCCATGCACCCATGTCATCGTCAGGGTTAGCACAGCAAAGGTTGCCCGGGAAGTCAACACCGGTTGGCAATGGAAGCGCTGTTGCGCAAGCATCGTTTACAGGAGTTGAAGGACAGTCAACGCACTCCATTGTAAGATCGAAATCAATACCATCACCGAAAGTACCGAACTCAGATACAAGCACGTAATAAGCCAAACCATTAATAGCTGTGAACGAAATGCTCGAGGTGAAAACACCAACACCACCACAACCATCATCGTTTTGCGTAACACAAACCGGAGTTGCGCAGTTACCAGTAAATACGTGAATTTTAGAGTCAATTCCTGTGCTTGAGCAAGTGTTCAAGTTTACCAAATCGCCGGTACCGATGAAGGTATACCATACACCGGGAGATGTGATTGGGATACCCGCATCACAGCTCACTGCCGATGGATCGAGTGAAGCGTTTACGGTAGTACCGGATACGGTGATTCCACATCCAATTGGCTCAGCGTTAGCGCAATCATCGTTTGCAGGAGGGCAAACGCAAGAGGCGTTATCTTCTACGTTTGCATTAGGATTATAGTTGAAGCACTCGGGTTGTTGGCAACCCGGGATGTCACAAGTTGCACCTGCCCAAGCAAAGCCAATGTTCATATCCGCGCCACCCGATGCAATCACAGCACCTGATGTGCTGGTTAATTCCCATGAAACTTGAGCGCTTTGTGTCGCTGAACCTGCAGCGGTAGTGATTACAGTGTAACAGCCTTGAGCCATACACTCACTATACTCACCTTCAGCACCGCCGTTGAGTGTTCCTGTTCCAACCAAGCTGCCGTTCACGGCATCTACGATGGTCCAGGTAGCACCATTCCAACCGTTGCCCGCGCTATCGAACAAGTTCATTGTAAACAGCGTGGTACCCGGAGCACAGTAGATACAGCTTCCGTCATTACATTCTGCTGCAGGATCAAAATTGCTCGCTGATGGATCATCACAACCCAACACGAAACCACCTATAGCGAAAATAACTGACTCAGGACCTCCGCCATCCAGGAGGGTTCCTGTGGCATCCACGTTGCCCGCATCATCTGTGATGGTGAATACATTGCCATTCCACCCATCACCAAAATTATCAGACATTACCATCTCATAACCACAACCTTCTTCCAAGCAAAGAACCTCGCTGTATGGAGCACCGCCTGTAGCAATGGTAGCGCCGGAAGCATCCAACAACTGCCATGAAACCTCTCCTTGAAAAGCGCCACCTCCTACTGTAAGTGTGCGGCAATTGCCAAAGCAACATGTTGTTGGATCAGATATAGCGCATTCATTGAAGTTACAGGCTGTTGGATCGGTACAACCAAAAATATCCAACGGAAGACATGTCAAACTAAACTCATAGGGACCTGAATTCGCACCAAATCCACCTACTCGGATATAATAGGTTTGACCGCAGCTCGCTTCGAATTCAACGATGGAGGCAAGACCCGGATCAGCACAAGCATCATCATCGCCTGTTACGCAAGAAAAGTTGCCACAGCTACCGGTGTAAACGTGAATCTTAGAGTCAAAAGTCGTTGCCGCAGCGCACGTTGAAGCAGTCACCGTTTGATTCTGCGTCGGGGTGTACGTATACCACATTTGACCACCTGTACCAACGCCAAAAGCGGCGCCGCAATCCACTGCGCCGGATGTAGCATTATCATTGGCAACACCGGCTGTAGTGCCTGAAATGAAGGCTCCGCAATCCACCGGAACTGCGGTTTGGCAGGTTTCCTGCGCTTGTAATGGCCCCCAACAGACTGCGAGTGCCACGGTTAATAAAGAACAAATTCTCGTAAACGTTTTCATCTAAAAACTGGTTTTGGTTAAACACTCATCTAAAAATTATCATGGAGCCTTGCGGCTTTTCATGCATTCCTTTGAGTACATCGAAACGACTGGGACGTGCCGTGATTTGGGTTCTAGGTTAGGTCGCAAGCGTTGTGACGCACTAAAAAAGTGAGCGCAAGATAACCGACAAATCTTCCCTCCAACAAAATTTCACAAGAAAAAAAACAGGGCACCCTTGGAATGAACAAGCATGAATGAGAAAACCCCTCTTAACGGCCCCACATGTCTTTGTGCCAGCTGCGTCCGAAAGGCACGACTAGCGCATTTTGGAGCTCCCCTAGGCTTCGCACTGTCGTATCGAGAATGGGTGTTTCGTCGCCAACCACGCCGGCCTTTCGCAGGGCCCAGAATTGATGCATGGGAGCTTCCTTCCATTGTGCTGCTTCCTGATAAACTACAGTAGTGCGTTGAAAAAAATCTACGCCCATCTCCTGCCCTAACCCCTGCATGAAATGCACCGACTTATCGATGCCGCAGCCGCTGGCGGCGGCCTGCTGTTCGTCGGCGGCTATCACCACAACACGATGGTGATAAACTGCTCCAGCGGCATCCATCGAAGCCCCGTGGGAAGTCCAGTCAGATAGAAAAGCCGCAAGAGACTTTTTAATTTCATCCTCCTGGCCTTGTGTTAAAAAACAACTCGCCTGATACACCCACACCCTCGAGTGCGGGGGCATTTGTTCTATGGTTTTCATGCTTCCTTAAGTTGTTTTTTGAATACGCATAAAAGGCCAAAGTATCATTGCCGGTATGGGCGACTGCAAGGCACCTGTGATTCGGCGGCTAATGGCATAGGTTTGTTCGGGGTTGCCCATCCATTTGCCGATAGCGAAAATACCGAAAGCAAGGATAGTGAACACCCCATAAGTCAAGGCTAGCGTTTTCCATGCGTGTGCACTCGGCTGCAGCAAATGCAACAAACTTGCGTTTAACACAAAGAAAATAACCAGTGAACTGAAGGTGACGACCCACTTGAGACGGATGAGGTCAGATTGATCGAGTTTGTATAGCACCCGCAGCGTTTCATGACTGTGGTAATAATCAAACGGGGCCACTAATCGCTGAGCCTCGATAGCGTCGTGTTTCTGATGTTCATCAAGTGAATAAAAACCCTGAATCTGAGGTGCAGATTCAAGGATATAATTGATACTGATTTTCAGTTGTTCCTGAAAAAAACCCAGTGCTATGGATGCCGCTACTAAGCTTGAAATTAGGACAATCTTTCGCATGGTTTAACCGGCATTAACTCGCTCACCAAGGGTCGAGAATTTTTTGACCCAAAGCATCCAAAGCGCAAATACATAGCTATAAACCAGCAATGTAAAGGTGTAATCATGATTAAACGCTAACCATTCGGGATTCACATACACAATTACAGCTAAAGAAGCGATTCGCAGAACATTTACCGCGAAAACAGACAATGTACCCAGCGGCAAATACCACGCTTTATGCTTGAGTGGTCCGGGAAATGCAGCAATAAAGCAAATGAACAGAACATATAAGACTACGCCATCACAAGGTGCCCCAACAGTTAACCCTCCCGAACCCTCTATGCCAACATGCTGCTGAGCTGCATGCGGAATATTGTTGTAATCCGAAAGTGAATACCCTGCCGTCTGCAATACCACTTCGGTCGAAACTACCAGCGACCTTATGATGACGGCGTCAAAACCTGTGTGTGGGTGGAGGTAAAACTCGTAGAGCAAAAGCCATCCAATGTAAAGCAAAGAGCCGGTTACAACGAATCGAACCAGCTGATTATTCAGACTAAGCTGCATTACCCTTTCGTACGACTAATATCGTAGGTTTTCTTGCCACCGTAAGCTAACCCGGCGGCAATCAAAAGACTAACACCACCATCTATCGGACATGGAGGACCGAGAGGACCGCCGCAAGGAGGCCCGAAATCCGGTGGGCCCGGCTGAGCGAAAAGAACCGAAACGGTGACCAGGAAAAGAAGCGTTAGGAACGCAGCAAATACCTTTTGCATGTTTTGCGAATT